>JBKKAT010000472.1:0-2659 GCA_046714535.1 Acidobacteriota bacterium
GGAAACCCCGGATAATTTTCAACATCCGTTGTGAGGCCCAGCTGGCCGTGAACTTCGATCCCCGTCAACAACAGGGGCTCCAAATTAGCGCGCGAAGTGTAAATGGCTGCCGTGTAACCGGCACATCCTGATCCGAGAATAATTACTTTTTCCATGGCGTTTAATTATAGGCGGCGACCGGCAAATAAAAAAGCCGTCCCGGACAGGGACGGCTCTTTTTGTAAGATTACCAAGAATTACTTGGTAGCCATTTTCCAGTCTTTGACTGTGATCATGTTCGCGCCTTTCGATTCGAATTTAGTTCCAGTTACGTTAACTGTATGTCCGACATGATCTGCTAAAGTTGCGTTGAGCGGCTTATGATCGGCGCTGACCAGAATGTAAGTCACATCGCCAACAAGAAGGCCCACAGGCAATCCGGCTTTTACGCATTTCGCGCCACATTCAGCATGGCTGGATCCTTTCGCACCTTTTGATACATGGCAAGCAACGTCGACAATTTCTCCTGTCCAGGTACCTTCATGAGATCCGGCATTCAAAATAGCAACACCGAAGCCTGCCACGAGAGCCACGACCACTAGAAGCGCGGCAAATTTCTTATGCATAGATTTTCCTCCATTTTTCAGAATTCGATTGGTTTTTAATTGCAGGGTTAACATGCTTATTTTACCACATTGATAGATACGTTCCTCTATGGTTGGTTGGATTGCACTGCCGAAATCTTCTCTAACGCGCTTTTCTCAGACGAGCCTTGGTTCCCTCAGCGCGGGCCGGTGGACGCTTCACTCGAGCCTGAGCTATGCTTTTTTGCAGCGCATCCATCAGATCCACCGTTTTCGGCCTCGCGGTTGGTTTGACGACAGTCAGTTTTCGGCCTTTCAGTCTGGCGTCGATCATTTCCTCGACTCTCTTAATGTGCTCATCTTCAAACTTTTGTGGGTCGAAAGGTTCATTCAGACTATCGATCAACTGTTTAGCAAGCTGTAATTCTTTCGGACGGACCTCAAGATCCGAGGAAATTTGATTTTCATTTTCACGAATTTCATCTGCATATAACATGAAATGCGCCACTAACCCCTTCAAACCCGGCCTGATTAATGCGAGATACTCCTTGTTTCGCATCACGAGTTTTCCCAATGCGGCCCGACCCGTCTCTTCCATGGCTTTTGCAAGGAGACCAAATGGTTTGTTGCTCGATTTGTCGGGACCAAGATAGTAAGTCTTTTCGAAAAAGATCGGATCCACTTCCTTCAGATCAATAAACTGAATGATCTCCATATTTGTGCTGGATTCCGGTTTGATCTCTTCCAGATCAGAATCTTGAATCACCACATATTGATTCTTTTCGTACTGGTATCCTTTCACCAGTTCCGACCGCTCGATCACACGTTCACATTGAGGGCAGTAGTTTTGCAGATTGATGCGCCCTTTGCATTCATTATGCAAAAGATTAAAGGATATATCGTGTGAAGTGGTTGCTGAGAATAGCTTGACCGGAATGGAAACTAAACCAAACGTGACCGTGCCCGTCCAGACTGCTGTAGCCATAGTACTCCCGTATCTACAAGTTTAGATGGATTTCCAAACACCATGAATATAATACGACAATCGTCGAGGAGTCAACCAAACTATAGACCGCAGGCCAGGGAAGCGCAGGCATCCTTCCTGCATAGGGTATCGCGGACGTCTCGTCCGCATCCTAAATTACGCTGCTCAGTATTTCATTGGAGAGCAGCATTCCTTTCCGCGTGAGACGTAACTGGCTCTGGAACACTTCCAGAAAACCGCCGCCAACATACTCATCCCAAGCCGTGCCGAACAAGGATTGAGGCGATCTCCGGTACATGTTTTCGAAGATGTTCATATCGATTCCTTGTATTTTTCTCAGGCCAAAGATCAATGCATTGCGTATCGTTGTCTCTTCATCTTCCCGAATCGTTTCTTCAACAGGGGATTGACCCGTTTCTATCAATTCAATGTATCTCGCCACATCCTCCTGATTTCGGGTTCGCACCGGTTCGAGATACGAACAGGCGCCGGCTCCATAGGCATGATAGGGAGCATCCGACCAGTACTTCAGATTATGATTCGATGCTTTTCCTTCGAGAGCAAAGTTCGACACTTCATAGTGCTGATATCCAGCACCCGCCAGCATATCAACAGCGGCATCAAAGCATTCGATCTGTTCCTCTTCAGGCATGGATGCAAGTTTGCCCGATTCGATGAGGCGATGGAGTCCGGTGCGTTCGTGTACTTCCATCATGTAGATAGAAAAATGATCAGGACGAGAGTCGATCAATCGTCGCAGTCCGGATAGAAATCCGGAAACCGTTTGTTTCGGAAAACCAAGCATAAGATCAACACTTAAGTTTTCAAAACCGGCCTGTCTTGCAGCGGCGAAAGCGTCGAGAGCCTGTTCATCTGAATGTTGGCGCAACATGTCTTGCAAGACCGCCGGCTCGAGGGATTGCATTCCGAGACTCAGGCGATTGATCCCGGATGAGCGCCAGGTGGCCAGCTTTTCGGCGGTCACATGATCGGGATTTGCTTCAAGTGTAATTTCCTCAGCCGTGCGCATTTGAAGTGCTGCAATCAAATCGTTCAATACGCTGACTGGTGCAAGGGAAGGGGTTCCCCCTCCGAAATACAATGTATCAGC
>JBKKAT010000473.1:0-8010 GCA_046714535.1 Acidobacteriota bacterium
ATCCTATACAGCAATTCAAAAGAAGCTGGGATGCTTTGCTTCATACATCAGCAAGTGGCGAAGCCGATTTGAGGCGGAGCGGCTGCAGGGACTCTACCCCCGGTATAAGGGGCCAGCAGTTAGTGTAATGACCCCTCGATTGGAGGCGAAGATCCTGTCTTGGACTAATCGACAACCGAGCGATGGCACGACACACTGGAGCTGCCGCCGGCTGGCAAAGGCACTTGGAATTAATCACATGCTGGTAGCCAGAACTTGGAACAGGGCAGGACTTAAGCCGCATCGTATCCAGCATTACATAACCTCCAACGACCCTGATTTTGAAAAGAAAGCGGCAGACATCATCGGGCTGTACGTGAGTCCGCCGCAACATGCAGCGGTGTTCTCTGTCGACGAAAAAACGGCCATTCAAGCATTGGATCGGTTGGATCCTGTCCTGCCACTTTCTCCTGGACGGGCCGAGCGTCACGGGTTTGAGTACTATCGCCACGGCACTCTTTCTCTCTATGCCGCATTAAAAACGTCTACCGGGAAAGTCATTGGAAAAACCGCCGACAGACATACCAGCGAAGAATTTGTGGCCTTTCTTTCACAGATTGTCTCCAGTGAATCCAAGAATAAAGAGATTCACATAATCGCTGACAATCTCTCGGCTCATAAAACCAAAGCGGTTCAAGCCTTCTTGGCAGATCATCCTAAAGTAACTATGCACTATACGCCTACATACTCTTCATGGCTCAATCAAATCGAAATCTGGTTTTCGAAAATTGAACGCCAGGTTATAGCGAGAGGAATTTTCACTTCCGTCTCCGATCTTTCAAGAAAGCTCATGCGCTATATTCGAAAGTACAACCATGATGCAAAACCTATCAAGTGGAAATACGATGACCCGAATCGAAGAATCGTTGTCGACTAACTACCGATTCCCATGTTACAGTCCACTAGTGACTATGAATATCACTGAGATCCTGAAGAATCTGGCATTGGTCGGTGGTGAATGGATCCTGTATCTCCTCATTTTGAGCAGTGTTCTTTCTGTGGCAGTCATGATTTACAAAGCCTTGTATTTCTACAAAAATCGGGTTTCCTGGGATGCTTTCCTCGAAATGCTGACCGCATTTATGAATAAGGACGATATTGAAGCGGCAACGTCATACGTGCAGCGGATTTCCACTCCGGCGGCAAGGGTGCTCTTGTCGGGCTTTCAAAGCATTGATAAAGGCGCCGCTGCTGTGGAAGAAATTTTGATCGGTAAGCGGATTTCAGAGAAATTCAAAATGGAGAGCAAGCTCGTCATTCTGGGAACGCTGGGAAATAATGCTCCCTTCATCGGACTTTTTGGTACGGTTCTTGGAATCATTAAAGCGTTTCATGACCTTGCCACCGCACAAAGTACGAATCCATCGGTTGTAATGGCGGGGGTTTCGGAAGCGCTCGTTGCCACCGCAGTGGGCCTGCTGGTCGCGATCCCGGCGGTAATTGCTTATAACTATTTTCAGAGACGGGTAAAGGAATTTGTCACACAAATGGAAGCTGCATCCAAAATTTTGCTTGTTTATATGAAGAGTGAAGACCGGAAGAATTCAAGTCATGCAAGAATTTGATCAGGAAGATGAGGCCATTACGGGAATCAACGTTACTCCGTTGGTAGATATCACTCTGGTTCTATTGATCATTTTTATGGTGACGGCTCGCTTTATTTCGGAGCCATCGATTGGAGTGAGTTTGCCAAAAAGCTCTTCGTCTTCGGCCGGAGAGGTTTCTGAAAAAAATGTTTTTCTGACGATCGATCAGGCACATAAAATTCATCTCAATAACTCTCCTGTGGCTCAAGACAAACTCGGCGAAACCATCCGGCAGCTATTGTTGAAGCGGCCGGATTTGAATTTGATCGTAAGAGCCGACAAGAACATTTCTCACGGAGAAGTGATTTCAATTCTGGATGAAGTGAGAAGCCAGGGTGTTACTGAATTCGGCATAGCCGTTGAAGGAAAATGAAAAAGGAATTTCCCTTTGGTTGGGCGCTTTTCGCTGCTCTACTGGTGCACACTCTTTTGGGAATCTTTTTAAAACAAAATCCACTTTTAATTGCGGCCACGGTTCCTTCACCGACTCCTCAGGCGCCTGTACAAATGCGTTTTGTCGAATCACCGCCGGATGCTAAAACCGCGCCCGTGAAGCCGAATACCAGCAACCTTTCGGATGCAGATCGCAAAGCAGGACCCTTAAAGAAAGCGGAAGAAAGGGAAACGAAAAGCATGAAATATTCGCAAAAACCGCCACAGCGGGAGAAAAGACCCGATAACAATAAAAAAATTGGGGAAGGATCGAAGCGCGCGGAACTTTCTTCACTCCCTCCGATTGAACAACCTGCTTTACAACAAACCGAAAAACCGGGTGACTATCGAATGCCTGCTTCTAAGGCGGATCCCCAAAAACTTTCAGAGTCACTGGAAAATCTGGATCAATTTATAGGATCGGGAGGTGGTTCCGATTCGGAAGGAGGAGATCTGCCCGGTGGAGATCCAGGATCAGGAGTATTTTTTGATACTCAGGGCTTTGATCTCGGGCCCTGGGCGAATCGTGTCGTTGCCATGGTTCGCAGCAATTGGATCGTTCCCGTAGCCGCAGAGCTTGGAGTGAAAGGGATTGTCGGCGTTTCTTTTCAGGTGGAACGTTCCGGGAGAATCATCAATATGAGGGTCATCAATCCTTCAGGAACTCCTTCCTTCGATCAAGCCGCGTTAAATGCTCTCAAGACATCCAATCCGTTTCCTCCGTTGCCTCCCGATTTTCCCCGCCCCCTGCTTCCGGGCGTTTTCCGGTTTTATTACAATTTGCGTGTACCAGGCGAGTAATCGTGGATCGTGATCGATTCGCGATTGCGATTCGATTACGATCACGATCAAGATCCACGATTATGGTAGAATCCTCGGGAAACGGGGGGACGACCGTTGCCGCGTAAACATTCCTGGCGCCAAAACCTGAAGGATCTTGTTGCCTTAACAGAGACCATGATCAGTTACTCTGATCCAGGTGAGCTCTATCGACAGTTAACAGAACGCATTGCACAGATCACCGGCGCTCGTGCCTGCTTAATTGCGTTGTATGATAAAAACCGCAAACGTTTCCTGACTCAAAAACCTCATTACGGTACCAAAGAAAGACATAACATTCCTGCAGAGTATCAGGTGACGGTTGAATATCATCAATTGTGGAATTTCCGGAAACAGGGGGTTCTTCTGTCGAACAATCCCGCCAATGACCCGCGCGTTTTTCCCGGTTTTGTCAAAAACTATTTTGCAAGATCCGTCATCCTTGCTCCCATGATTGTGCAACATGAATTGCTCGGCATTATTGCAATTCTCAACAAAAGAAACGGATTTACGGAATTCGATTCTTATTTAGGTTCGATCGTTGCTTATCAAACAGGAATTATTCTCACCAACGCTCGTTTAATCAGCGAAGAAAAACGCCGCACCGAACAAATACGCGTGTTGAATGAGACGGCCCGCCAGACGACTGCAAATCTATCACTGGATGACATTGTTCAGGATGCGGTGATTGCCATTCAAAAAACTTTGCACCTCACGGAAGTGGGCATTTATCTGCCCGCCGAAAACGATAACCTCCTGGAATTGAAAGCATCGTCCGGACCCTATCATCGCTTGATTCATGAGCAAGGTTACATACAGTCCGTTGAAGTTGGATTCATCGGTTACGCGTTTCGGGAAAAGAAAACGATTTACTCGAATGACTGCAAAAACCATCCCCATTTTATGCAACACCCGATGATTCCTGCTCATTCCGAAGCGTGTATTCCCGTCATGCGGGAAGGAAAAGTGCTTGCCATCTTGAACGTGGAAAGCACCGAATATGACGCTTTTGCCCCGGGCGATATCTTGATGCTGGAAATGCTGGCCGATCAGCTGGCAACCGCTTTCCACAATGCGATTGTCTATGAAAACGAGCGGAAACATAACGAACAAATGTTGTTGCTCAGTGAATTGATCAGCGAACTTGCTTCCATCCTGGATTCCACTCAGATTGTGAAAACGGTGGTGGAACGCATCAAACAGCGTTTTCACTACTACTTCGTAACTTTTGCCTGGGCCGATCAGGAGGAAAAAGTTTTGAAGGACTGGTATTTCCTGCCGAAATTCGACAAGCAGGTACCGAAGATCCCTTTTGAAAAGGGATTGACAGGAAGAGCCGTTCGCACCGGAAAAGCTGTGCTGGTGAATAACACGGCGGACGAGCCGGATTACATCCCCATTTTTGAAGAGGTTCGCAGCGAAGTTGTGATGCCGGTCCGAATTGGAGATGCAGTCGTGGCCATCATTGATTTGCAAAGCGATCGCTTAAATGCTTTCGATGACTCCGATTTGTTGATTCTGGAAACGCTTGCGCACGCGGTCAGTACTGCGTTGCAGAATGCTGCCTCTTACCAGAGAATGGAACGGATCAATGAAAAGCTCGCCCAGATAGCCCAGCAAAAAGACGAGATTGTTCAGATCGTGGCTCACGATTTCCGGTCTCCTTTAACTGTGATTCGCGGCTACATGGACTTTCTACTGAAGAAAGGGGATTGGAAGGATGAGCGGCAAAAAGAGATCATGGAAACTGTTTCGCTGCAGGCCCTGCGGCTTCAAAAACTTGCCGAAGCAACGTTGAAAGCGTCGCGCCTGGACAGTGGTGAAATTTCGTTCAGTTATGAGAAGCTGGACTTTCAATCTTTTTTGCGGAGATTGATCCTTCCGTGGAGCGAAAAACACGAATTCAAATTGCATGCACCGCCCGATTTGCCATTGATTCGCGCCGATTCCGGAAGGATGCAGGAAGTGATGGAGAATCTCTTGAGCAATGCAATTAACTATTCACCGGAGGGAGGCACCATAGAAGTATCCGTACGAACCATTCCGGCAAATGATTTACCTGATGGATTTGTTTCTGAGGAGGGTCCAAAACGATATCTGGTTGTCTCCGTTGCGGACGAAGGTATTGGAATACCCGCGGAAAAAAAACAGTTACTTTTTCAAAGATTCTCCAGAGTTCACGACAACAAGAGGATTGAAGGCATCGGGTTAGGTCTTTACATCGCAAAAAAGATGATCGAGACCCATGGTGGAAGAATCTGGCTGGAGGAGAAAGAAAAGGGCGCGAAATTCTGCTTTATCATACCGGCACTCGAGCAGGAAGAAACAGTCGAAAACATTCTGATTGTGGATGACGATATTCATACCATTCGTGTGTTACACCGTGCATTATCCGGCCTTGGGTTTGACATCGTGACGGCCACAGACGGCAGGGAAGCGCTCGATAAACTTTACCGGTTCACACCGCAGTTGGTGATACTGGACGTTACGATGCCTGTGATCAGTGGTCTGGAATTCATTCAGCGATTAAAGGGAAATGAAGAAACGAGGGATATTCGTGTAATTGTGTTTACGGGGAAGAGTGATTTCCATTTGCCCGCGGAGTACGGTTCCATTCCGGTGATTTCCAAAAATGCCGGAATCAAAGCTTTGAAAGGCGAAATCGACAAAATACTCAACACAGAGCCACAGAGTCACAGAGATTAGAAGTTTTTTCTCCGTGTCCCTGTGTCTCTGTGTTAATTTTTGGCCGCTTTTTCTTCAGCAAAGTTTTGTAACTTTTCAGTAATTTTGCTGAAAATCGAGCCGGCAGCAGCTCCTGTAATTATTTCAATTGCTTCTTCGATATTTTTGACTGCGTAGATATGAAAAGTCCCGCTGGCAACCGCTTCAATGACTTCCGGCTTAAGCATGAGATTGCGGCAATTCTGATGCGGAATGATCACGCCTTGAGTGCCCGTTAATCCCCGCGATTTACACAAGTCAAAAAATCCTTCAATTTTGTAGTTTACGGCGCCGATTGGCTGGAATTCACCTTTTTGGTTAATCGATCCTGTTACGGCAATTCCCTGATCGATCGGTGTTTCCGCCAGTGAAGAAAGCAAAGCCAGCAATTCGGTTGAACTTGCGCTGTCCCCATCAATTTTTTCATAGGACTGTTCAAAACATACAGAAGCGCTGATGCTTAGCGGTTTTGTTCCGGCAAACTTTTCTGACAGGTAACCGCTGAGAATCAGCAATCCCTTATCATGAGTTCTTCCGGATAATTTTGCTTCCCGTTCAATATTAACGACACCCGATTTCCCGGCAAATGTATTCGCCGTGATGCGTGTGGGTTTCCCGAAGACAAAATCGCCAAGATTGTAAACTGCCAGACCGTTGATTTGGCCCGTAACAAGACCCTGTGTATCCACCAGAATCGTTCCCTTTTCCAGATGTTCTTGATATTTTTGTGACGTTAGATCCACGCGATGGAGTTTCTGATTCAACGCTTTCAAAACGTGTTCGGCCGAGACGCTTTCTTTGCCACTATCTCTGGCCCAGTAATGAGATTCACGCAGGATATCGGTAATAGCGGAAAACTGTGAAGTCAGCTTTTCCTGATTTTCCACGGAGCGCGATCCGTATTCGACCACAGCCGCGATTGCGCCTTTATCGAATGGCAAAAGATTTTCCGCTTCGGTGACCTGACGGATGAAAGACGCGTATTGAACTTCATTCTCCGTCGTTCGTTCCATTTCAAAATCGAAATCCACTTTCACTTTAAACATCTCCACAAAATCTTCATCCATGCCGTGGAGCAAGCGGTACACAAAATGATCTCCGGTCATAATGACTTTCACATTCAGCGGAATGGGCTCTGGCCGGATCACTGCGGTCGGGAGCAAGGTTAAGTCATGCATCATGTCTTCAATCTGCACGCGTGAATTCATGATGCTTCTCTTTAAACCATCCCATGCGAAAGGTGCTTTCAAAACATCCTTCGCTTGCAACACCAGATAACCTCCGTTCGCGCGCAAAAAAGAGCCTGCCTCCACAAGGGTGAAGTCCGTAAGCATGGCGCCCAATGTAACCCGGCGTTCTAATTTTCCAAAAAGATTCTGGTAAGTCGGGTGAAGCTCCACGATTACGGGTGCCCCTTGCAGTGCAGAATTATCAACAAGAACATTCACATGATACCGGGTCAATGATTTGGTCTGATCCGGCAAATCTACCAATCCGGGACGCAGGGGTTGTGGCTTAAAATTATCCAAATTATCCAAAATATCTTTCCGGACCGCAGCCAGATATTCAGCCACAGCGGGGATCGTTTCATACTCTTCCATCAAATGATCCATCGCATGATCCACGGCTAACTCAACCGTATTTCTTTCCAACTCATGAATTTTTTCTCGAGCGACCCGTGCGAATTTTCGCAGCTGCCGGAAAGTTTCGCGAACCAATTCATCGACTTTCTCCCGCTTCAGCCGGATTGCATCCCGATCCTCGTCCGCCAGCTTATCGTATTCTTCCTGGTTTAATGGCTGATCCTTAACAACCGGAATCGTCAGCATGCCGCCTTGAGTTTTTTTCACCGTGAATCCATGACGCGTTGCAAACTGTGACAGCTCACTTAACAATTCCGCTTCGCGTTGCTGTAGTTTTTCCTGGATGTCGCTTCGCGCTTCTTCGAACTCCTTTCCTTCCAGCAGGCGAGGAACGTTCTCCTGGAAGGACTTCAATAGTTTTTCCATTTGCTTTTTGAACTTGATCGCCATTCCAGGGGCAAACCGGATCGCTTTCGGTTTGTTTGATTCCGTGAAGTTATAAACCAGGCACCAGTCGTCCGGAACTGGTTTCGAAGATGCAATTTTGCGCACCAGCTGTTCGATGATGGAGCTTTTTCCTGTTCCGCGAGGTCCGGCCAGAAAAATGTTGTAACCCTTGCTTTCGATCGCAAGACCAAAATGCATGGAAGTTTCGGCCCGATCCTGACCGATAAATTTTTCCGGCAGAGGTGCGTCGGCCGAGGTGTTGAAAGGAAGAGAGGAAGGATCGCACGTGCGGCGCAGCTCTTCCGGTTTCAACCGTTTCATGTGCACAATAGTTTATCAGAAGTAGGGGAGCGCAGGCCTCTGGCCTGCATAGGGGACCG
>JBKKAT010000474.1:0-2697 GCA_046714535.1 Acidobacteriota bacterium
GCTCAGGCACCATCTGACATGCTGCAACTTTCATACTGACCCGCCGCAATATTAAGGTATGGCAGATGTGAAATCAAATCAGCGGAAGACGTTCGCATTCGTTGCGCTTAGCTTGACACTAGTTGCAACTGGTCGGTATAATTCCGTCACGTGATGCATGCCGCTCGAATAGCATTTGCTCTATTTTTGATCGCAGCGATTCCATCCCTATCTTTGTCACAGGAAAAAACCGTCGAAGTACTAACGCTGGATCAAGTGTTGAAAATGGCGATTCAGAATAACAGGTTGCTCAAAATTGCCGAGCTGGAAGTGGAAAAAGCTCAGACACGGAAGGATGCTTTAAAAACAAGGCGGTACCCCGCATTTACATTAAAAGTTTTGGGGGCGCGTACATTAGAGCCAATTGATTTTGAATTTGGCAAGGGCACTCTGGGGGAAATTGTGTTGCCTATTCCAGGAGTACCCCCGAGAACTATCCCACTTCCACAACAGGACAGATTGATTCGCACCGAGCCGCAATTCAACGCATTTTTGCTCGGAACTGCGACTCAACCGATCTCCCAGCTTTATCGAATTGGGCTCGGTGTCAATTTGAATCAATTGAATGTGGAGATATCTCAGGAGAAATTGGCCGGTCAAAGGCAAACCATTGTTCATAATGCAAAGAAAATGTATTTCGGGATACTTCAACTTCAAAGCGGAATGGAAGCAATTGAGGAGTCGCTGAACTTCTTTCGTGAGCTGGATCGAACGGTGCAAGAGTATGTGCAACAACAGACAGCCCTGAAAGCCGATAGTCTGGAAGTAAAAGCACGACTTGCCAAACAAGAGTACACGCTCTTGACTTTTCGAAACAGCTTGTCCACGTTAACCGAGACGCTGAATAATTTGTTGGGGCGTGAGATTCAACAGCAATTCCGGGTCAGTCCCGTTCCCGATGAATTTTCCGTTCCCGCGGATCTGGCCGAGGCGCAAAAGCTGGCTTTTGAAAACAGGCCTGAATTAAGAGAAGCGCGATTGAAAATCAAAGCCGCTGAAATGGATCGCCGGTTAAAAAAAGCCGAATACATTCCTGATTTAAGCGTCGTCTTCGGATACGTTCAGCTTTCCGATCTTGGAATCCTGCCTTCCAACGTTTCCGTTGTTGGCCTTTATCTTACCTGGGATCCCTTTGATTGGGGAAGGAAACAAAAGGAACTCGCAGAAAAGAGCAGAACGATTCTGCAGGCCAATACCCAATTGCAGGAAGGGGAAGCGTTGATTCTGATCGATGTAAACACGAAATACCGAAAAATAGGAGAAGCAAAACAACTGTTGGGAGTTGCGGAATTATCACGGGAAGCGGCGCGCGAAAAACTGACGATAGCAAAAAATACTTATGATCAGCAACGCGGACTTTTAAAGGATGTGCTGGAAGCCGAAGCTTCCGTTGCCGAAAAAAACAATTTACACCAACAGGCCATTCTCTCTTATTGGACTGCATTAGCCGATTTCCAAAAGGCTATTGGGGAGGAATGATATGAAACGTAGAGTCTGGTTTTTAGCAGGATGCTGTTGCCTGCTTTTCATGCAGTGCAAAAAAGAGCATCCCTATGACAAACCCTTGACGCCTGTAAAAGTTGAAACGGTTTCCGAACATTCGGAAGCAACATCGGTGCGGTATTCGGCGAATGTGCTGCCTACGGTTCGAGTGGATCTCGCGTTTAAAGTTGGTGGATATGTTCAGAGTCTTCTGCAGGTGACTCCGCCGGGTGGCGTGAGGCGCAAGGTTCAGGAAGGAGATCTCATCAAAAGGGGCACGGTTCTGGCACATCTTCGTGTGCTGGACTATGACGAAAAAGTAAACCAGGCGCGTTCGCAGCTCAACCAGGCAATCGCAGGGGCAGGACAAGCGAAGAATGATTTCGAACGTGTGCAAGCGCTGTTCGATAAACAGAGTCTCACCAAACGGGATTACGATGGAGCAAAAGCTGCATTCGAAACGTCGCAGGCCAGAGTGGAAGGAGCAAAAGCACTGCTGGAAGAAGCAAATCTCGCAAGAAAGGACACTTCACTCATTGCACCCTTTGATGCCTTTGTGCTGAAACGTTTTATCGAGGTCGGTTCGCTTGTAGGACCCGGAACGCCTGGATTTGTTCTTGCCGATACGAGCTCAGTAAAGGCTGTTTTCGGAGCTCCCGATGTAATGGTACAGACCCTTCAGATCGGTAGCCCCTTGCAGGTAACGTCAATGGCAATACCCGGAGTTGCGTTTCAAGGTACAATCACCGGGATTTCGCCTTCCGCTGATCCGAAGAGCCGGGTCTTTGAAGTCGAGGTCACCGTACCAAATCCTGAAAACCGGCTCAAGGTCGGTATGATTGCTTCAGTTCAAGTCGGGGAAAGTCGATCCTTGCAACCGGTAATGGTTGTTCCGCTGACTGCCATTGTAAGATCGAAATCAAATCCGAACGGATTCGCCGTATTTCTGGTTGCCGATCAAGAAGGAAAACAGATAGCAAAACTGCGCCAGGTTGAATTGGGGGATCCCTATGGAAATACGATCGAAGTAACTGCGGGGTTGAATATTGGTGACCGTGTAATCGTCCGCGGAAATACGCTAATTACAGATGGAGAACAAATAAACGTAACCCGTTAGTAATAGACCGTTCAGCACTTTATGATGGAAGACCTTCCCTGGTATGTTCCGCTGGCGGT
>JBKKAT010000475.1:0-3941 GCA_046714535.1 Acidobacteriota bacterium
GATTTATACGGTGAGCTTGCGAGTGCCCAGAAGAGCAATAATTGTTGCATATCTTCATCTTTTCCAGATCGAAGCATGTCATGAACAATTACAGGTTTTTGTGCATCTGTAACCAGTTGATCATACATTTTCTTCGCTTCTTCCTGTCCCACAAGGGTAGTGATGACAGTTGATAAATCGATGGCCGATTGCACGGCGATCAGAGCAAGGGTCGCGACTTTTCCTGCGGCCTGAAATGCTTTTCCGGAAATCTTTCCCCAGGAAACTGTATCCAGTGCCCAGTCTGCATAGTTGTCCAACCCTTTCTCCATCACCTTGTAGATCGGCAACATTAATGCAGGGTTCCAGCCGAACTCAGAAGAAGCTGGTGGCGCGCCAAGTGCACCGGTTGAGCCATACGAACCGAGAGCATTCAATGCTTCGAGGAATTCACCGCCGCGTTGATCCGGACTTGCCGCGATCCAGGCGAGCCTGACGTAGTCACCCGGTGTTCCACCTAGAACGGACGGATCCATACCACCCAGGCCTGAAGCCGTGCGCGCTGCTTTCCACTGGTTGTACTTATTTACTCCGTCCCACGCATCGTACATGGTCGTTGCATCCTGAGCGACAAATGTCCGGCGGTTCCGAATGTAATCCTGAAATGCGGTAACGGACATCCAGCCTTTCGGTTGGCCATCTTGATTTGCAATCGATACCAGCGCCGCGAATAACAGAGCTTTATATTCAGCGCTCTCATGCGGAGTAGACCGCATCTTATTCCATAGTTGTTGCCTTTTTAAAGGATCACCGTTTGCTCGTTTTTGTATGAACGCATCTACACGCTTCGGATCCTTGAATGCGACATCAACCAATCCCTCCATGAACCAGAACATTCCTGGTTCAGGGTACTGCGGAGATTTCCACACGATGCTGTCCGTATCGCCTCCAACAACACACGCAGCTGTGTTTCCAGTCTTCGTGGTGTCAACTGGCGCCGCCGAACGCTTGAGCTGGATAGGACAAGCCCAACATTCACCACCGTTGCGCGGATCACGGAACGCCGTCCCGTAGCCGAAGTGTCCGGAATACTTTCCGCAGCCTGATTCAAGAGTTGCCTCCGCGTACTGGGTATCAATAGTTTTCGCACACGCGGCATCACCATTCACAGGATTCGCAGTGCGCCGGTAACCTGATGGACATGTCCAACAGGTTCCTCCTTCGATCGGATCGAAAAAGGCATCACCCGTGCAAGCACCAACCTTATTGTGGAACGTAGCCGCACTCCACGGTCCAAAAAGAAGATCTTTCGCGCAGGCTTTTCCATCATTAACCGGAGTCAGTGTACGCATGTATCCACTTGGACAACTCCAACATTCGCCTCCGTTGCGCGGATCTTGGAAAGTGCCACCACCGCACCCCGTGGAACCGGCCTTCGTTGCGCTTTCTAGATCTTCACTTACCGCTTTCCAGCAGGCATCTTTTGAGAAGACCGGTGATGCGTTTCGAATGAAACCGGAAGGACAGGACCAGCATTCGCCACCGTTTTGCGGATCAAAGAAGGATCCGCTCGGACAATCCTTGGATGGCGCTTCGCCAAGAAAAATTGCCGGCTCTCCATAAAAAGAACACCCTTTCGTCAACCTCGGTCCGGCTTCAATAATCGGGCAAGTTAGTGAACCGTTCATGAGATCTTTTTGAGGTGGAGGACCAAGATAAGATTCAATAACAATTGGAGTAGTTGACTGTCCGGTAACCGTAGGCGTTCCGATTACAAGGGTGCCAGTTGTTGTGCTTGTTGTTGATCCGCTTTGCTCCGGTGCGACCGGAGTTGTGGGCGATACAGGAATCGATTGTCCCTCGAGAGTGATCGGAGTGATCGAAGTAGTGACGGGTGAACGCATCATAATTGCGTAATTACTCGCCGTATCCTGAACAACGTACACTTTTCCGGCCGGACCCGCCGCGATCCGAACGCCCGCCATTTGCGACTCTATCTGCCAATCGGTACCTGCCCAGCTATGAACATAGAAGCCACCAGGCCCAGGACCGCCACCGACAACGTAAGCAGTACCGTCCGACCCGACTGCAATGTCTTTCGCGTTTCCAGGGAGTACCCGCCAGCCTGCGGCCGAATAATGCCAGATCTCCCCGCCATCATTCACCACCCATGGGTCTCCTTTGGGACCGACTGCTATTTGTATCGCACCTCCACCGATACCTTTCCAGGTGGAACCGTCCCATTTAAAGGGCTCTTTATTGGTTCCAAGGACCCAAACAGATCCATCAGCGCCAACACCGATGTCAATTGCGGCTCCAGGCTTAACCTGCCAGTTCGATCCGTCCCATTGAAAAATATTATTGCTGCTGTTAATGATCCACGGTTTTCCATCCGGCCCAACAGAGATGCGAGTTGCACCGCCAGGAATTTTTTCCCATGCTCCGTTGTTTAACCGGTAGATCGAGTATCCGCCTGGAACACTATCGCTACCGATAATCCAAACGGAACCATCTGCCCCGGCTCCAACGTCTGTCGCTCCGGCTGGAAGCTTCGTCCATATCGGACTCTGCGCAAAGGCACTCACGCAGATCATCATTATTAAAGTCGCACCAATCCATGACATTCTTTTTTTCATGTTCAAGCTCCTCCAATCAATCGAACCTATTGCCAAATTCCAGGCCCGGCCTCCGCATTGCGATGAAAAGAAATTCCCCCTGGGGCAAAAGAAACGTTGGTGCGCACATCATATTACAATTCAACCATCCTGTCGATTTTGATTTGATGCCGAGTAAGAATTACTTATGTGTGTTGATTCATAAAAACATACGAACACGGATATAAATTGCTTATCAGGGAAACAATTTGGGATACACTTGAAGATCGATTCTGAGGTGAAGCGGGGGAAGGATGTTTAATCGAAAATTCTTTGCTTCTACAGTATTCGTCACGATCTTTTTTTGCTCCATCAGCGGATTTACGCAAAATAGAGAGACCGACCACCTGATCGGAGTAGTTTTGGATATTGATTCCGTCCCTCTTTGCGTAACCGTGCTCAATTGATCGCCCCTCCGCTCAAAGTGTAAATTGGGATAACCCTATCGCCAGTCAGTTTGAGACCCATAGATAGGCTTGAATTCCAAAATCCTGGAATCCCTGAGACAACGCTTGCAGTTTTTCCTTTTCATCCGTTGTAAAAAAATGGGCATCACCGCCCGTAGCGTCCTCACATTCGTCTTTGAATTCGTTTGTTTCCGGGGACTCACACCTTTTATACAGGTGATATAAAGGCACAGTTCCCGTTGTTTGTGCCGGAGCCACATAACAGCAAACGCCTTCCGCATTCCAACCGCCCGGATTGACAGCGGCGTTGGCCTCTTCCATGTCGGTGGTATAGAAATGATGGGTCTGACCAAATGCAGATTTAACCAACCTGAAGAATTCCACGGTCCCGGGCGCTTTTTTGGAATATACGAAACCAATGGTCCCTTCGTAGTTCCAATCCGGATGCCTTTTTAACACTTCGACTTCAGCTTCCTTCGCCGTGTAGAAGTGATAATCACCGTTTTTTATTTGAACGAATCTGTGAAGCGGTACGAGATCTCCAGGTGCGGGCCCTTTGGGTGTCTGCCCCTCAACCACCGCCTTTACCAGGTTTGGCGCCAGTATTAGATTGTTTTTTATCGTGTTCTGCACGACCTGCATTTGAGATCCACGCGAGAATATTTCGATCCGGCCATTGATTGCCATGGCTGCTGGCGTTCCGCGAATTGGTGATCCCAGCGATTTCCAGTTTTCCCATTGGCTTCCATTCCAGACCCGGGTCCATAAGTTTCCGTCTCCGCCACGCGCAAAAACATTCAGTTTGTTTACACCGGGTGAAGCGACACCGGGAGACCATGAGATGTTGCCACCAAGATCGAACCAGTCAGACCACCGGTTATCGGCCCACGCGATATGCAAG
>JBKKAT010000476.1:0-3001 GCA_046714535.1 Acidobacteriota bacterium
TTCAAAACACTATGTAGATTGTGATTATGGAGCGCCGACCTCTGGCCGGCATTATGGACCGCGGACGTCCCGTCCGCAATTAGGAGCACTATGTTAGAGATTTTTTGGACTTTTTTTAAAGTTGGAATTCTTGCTTTTGGTGGTGGACAATCGATCATTCCCGTGATGCAGCAGGAAGTGGTGGAGACCAGACATTGGATGAATGTGCCGGAGTTTACCGATATGCTCGCTCTCGGAAATGGATTGCCCGGTCCGATCGCAACGAAAATGGCATTAGCAATCGGCTATAAATTGAGTGGATACTTAGGGGCGGCTGTGGCTTTACTTGGATTGTTGGTGCCTTCCAGCATTCTGATGCTGGTCGTGGTTCTCTTTTTCTTTACTTACAAAGAATCACCGCATGTTCAAGCAATGTTGCGCGGTATGCGACCGGCAGTCATGGCATTATTATTTCTGGTTGCATACGATGTGGGAAAGACTTCGATGATCTCGATTCCCACAACGCTGATCGGTGTAGCAACTTTTTTTATTTTTCTTTTTACGAAACTTCACCCGGCGATCGCGATTCTTGCCTCCGGTTTGATTGGCATTCTCTTTTTGTAAAAGTAATGAGTAATGAGCAATGAGTGATGAGTCCGCCCTCTCGAATTCTCATTGCTCGTTACTCATTACTTTGGCACTTCCTACATGAAAGCAGATTTGTTATTAGCAAATGGGCCGGTTTATTCCGGTGTTGACGCGAAACCGTATAGCTATCTTGCTGTCTGCGGTAACCGTGTTGTTGCGATCGGTCGCGGCAGTAGCAAAAGCTACATTGGCAGGAAAACTACGGTTATCGATCTGCGCGGAAAAGCGATCACGCCTGGAATCATTGATTCCCATTTACATTTACTGGATTATGCATGGAGTTTGGATCGCATCAACCTGGAGCCATGCAGGAACGCGCAGGAAGTTATTGCGTCGCTTCAAGCATTTACCGGAAGCGATGAATGGATTCGGGGGAGAGGATGGAACCGGGAGCAGTTTGGCGGTTTTCCACACAAGAAATTTCTGGATGAAATATTCCCGGACCGGCCTGTGGCGATTAACAGCCGGGATGGACATTTCTTATGGGCAAATTCGGCAGCCCTGCATCGCGCCGGCTTAAGCGGCGATGTGGAAGTTTCCGGTGGATACGTTGGCAGAGATCCCGCCGGCCAACTGGATGGAATACTTGGTGAAAACGCTGTCGCGTTGGTCCTTTCACACGTCACGAAACCGGACGCAGAATCACGCAGACGTTCGCTGTTGGAAGCGCAATGGCGATTGCACGAACTCGGCATTGTTGGAATTCATAGCACGGATGGAAACCAGGCGTTTGGTGATTTGCAGGACCTCCAGGCAGAATCAAAATTGAAATTGCGTGTCTTTCATTCGATTCCACTATCGCAGCTCGAAGAAGCCGCAAAGGTGCAGATGAAAAGCGGTCTTGGAGACAGCTGGTTTCGTTTTGGTTTTGTGAAGATTTTTAGCGATGGAACGCTGGGCTCCCATACTGCCGCGATGCTGGAGCCTTTTAATGAAACAGAAACCGTCGGTCTGGATACGATCGCACCAGAAGAACTTACTGAAAAAATCCATCTTGCCCTGTCAAACGGAATTGCAGTTGCTGTCCATGCCATTGGCGATCGCGCAAAACGTCAAACGCTGAATGCATTTGAAAAGAATGCAGCTTTACTGAAAGTGCCTGCAGCACAATCCCGAATTGAACACGCACAGCTTCTTCATCCTGACGACATTCCGCGTTTTGCGAAAATCGGAATCGTTGCATCCATGCAGCCGCACCATGCCATTTCCGATTATGACCTGGCAAAAAAATACTGGGGAAATCGATCCGATTATTCTTATGCCTGGCGATCTCTCCGCGACGCAGGAGCAACTTTAATCTTTGGTTCGGATGCGCCGATTGAAAATCCGGACCCACTGGAAGGTCTGAGCGCGGCGATTCATCGTTCCAATTGGGAGAACCGTGAGCAAACTATCACTCCCTTGCAGGCGCTCGCTTCGTATACAATACAACCTGCTGCAGCCTCAGGTGAATCACGGGAAAGGGGAAGCCTGGAAGCTGGCAAACTAGCGGATTTCGTCGTATTTTCAGAGGACCCCATCAAAGCTGAATTTAAGAATTGCAAAGTTTTAGGCACTGTCATCGATGGAAAATTCGTCTATACAGAGTTCGAATAAGTTAGCTCGCGGGCGAGACGCCGGCACCACTTTGTTTAAAGGTGTCTTTTTTGATGCGGGCAACACATTGCTCTCCGTCTATCCTTCCGTTGGCAGCATTTATGCGGAGGCTGCCGGAGTTTTTGGATTGAACGTCACGCATAATGCGATTGAAAAATCCTTTAAGGAACTCTGGACACTGACTGCCCCTCTTGTTTCCAATGAAGGACACCGAATCACCTATGAAAAGGAAAGGGATTGGTGGAAGTACCTGGTTCGTGAGGTATTTCGTGATCATCTGCATTTAATGGATTTCGATCAATTTTTTGATTACCTTTATCGCCGTTTTGCGGAAACGGATTGCTGGCGGCTGTACGAAGAAGTACCGGTTGTGCTTCAGGAATTGAGACAACGTGGTCTGAAACTCGCGATCATCTCCAACTGGGATTCACGCCTTCCGTCACTGTGTGATCAACTGGGAATTTCCTCCTTTTTCGAAACCGTGGTCGTCTCCGCTATCGTTGGCTACGAAAAACCTCATCCCACCATTTTTCAGATTGCATTGCAGGAAACAGGACTGTCGGCTGAGGAAGTGATTTACGTCGGTGATGATCCTTACCTCGATTATCAGGCCGCGCGCAAAATCGGAATCCATTCCCTTCATCTGGATCGCTACAATCGCTTTCCCGATCATCCCGACCGCATTGTTTCGCTCGCAGAAGTGATGGACCATTAATGATTAACAAAAGCAAACAAAGATAACAAAGAAGTTTAATCTTTGTTTCCTTTGTTATCTTTT
>JBKKAT010000477.1:0-7605 GCA_046714535.1 Acidobacteriota bacterium
CCGAAGTTTTTACATTGGAACAAAGAGCGCAGCAGTTACGCAGAGAAATTCTGGAGCTCCTTTCTAATGCATCCCTTCTAAAGAATGAGCAAACCCGCCTTCATACGCAGCACGATCATCTGGAAGCCAGTCTTCAACACAAGCAGACGGAACGGGACGCAACGGAAAATGCGCGGAATCAAATAGTCACTATTCTTGCGGACAAGAGAACGATACTGGAGCAAACCGATCAGGAGATTGGATATCTGGATCAAACAAAAACCGATATTTTGCAAAGATGCGATCTTCTGAAAGTCGAGTGGGATTCTTTGCAGCCGCAGGTTCAAATTGCGTTTAAGCGAAAATCAGAGCTTACACATTTGATGCAAAAGCTGGATGCGCAACAGCATTCTTCGCAGTTTTACAACGAATCAGCCAGGAACTTGCTCAACGTTCCTTCGCGCAGCGCGATCGGCATGATGATGGATTTCATTGAAACTCAGCCGCAGTACGAAACCGCCGTGGAAAACTTTCTGGCTGACAAGTTGAACTACTTGATCGTGCAAAGCGAGGATTCTGCGCTTGATTCGATTGATTACTTGAAACAACAGGGTATGGGTTATTGCGGTTTTGTAATCAAGAACGGTCACGATCTGACTCCACCCGTTTTACCGGACGATCTTCGATCCGAATTTGGCGTCATTGGAACGTTGCGTGACGTTGTCATGATTCAGGATGACGCGTTGCCGGCGGTTGCCCCCTTTATGCAAAGCGCTGTTGTTGTTGATAATCTGGAGTGCGCAAAATCATTGATCAAGAAATATCCCGACTATCAGTATGTAACCGTTCAAGGGGATGTGATACTTTCTCCTGCGCTTTACGCAGGCGGCGCCAAAGCGGACGATGTGCCGGGATTGATTGCGATCCAGCGGGAGAAACGTGAACTGTCTGTTGAACTGGAAGCAGTCGACGGCATTCTTCAGACGTTAGAGGAGCAGGTGCGTTCGGTGCAGGATCGCCTGGACATTTCCAACCGTGAGCTGGTTCATTTGAACGAAGTGCGTGAATCGAAGAACAAAGACCGGCTTCTCCTGCAGATGGAAATCGATCAAGTGGATAAAGAATACTCGCGAGAAGGCAAACTTCTGGACATGCTCTCGCAAGAAATGCTTCGTTTGCAAAATGAAGTGGAGGCAGTTCTGGCCCGTTCGGAAAACTACACCCAGCAGCTTCAGCAGGCCACTGAAATCCGGGAGCAACAGGAGCAAGCATTTCAGCAAGTGGAACTGGACCTTGCTTCCCGGAAGGATGAGCAGGTACAACTGCAGCACCGCGTTCAAGATTCGCGGATCCAAATTGCAGAATTCAAAGAAAGAGACCGCGCCTTGTTGCTGGAGATGGAGCGGTTGGGAAATGAGCGTGAATTCATCCAACGTTCCATCGGAGAAAATAATCACCTGATCCTGCAGCGGGAGAACGAGATCGCTTTCACCGTGGAAGTTTGCGGACAAACGGAAAGTTTACTTCTGGATCTGGCGAGAAATCTGGATCAGCAGAAACTTACGATTCAAGAACGGCAGCAGCAAAAGGAATCTCTAACGGAAGCGATGACGCAGCAGGAAGTGCGGCTACAAGAATCGCGCGGCGCTCTGGACCAGATTCGCGAAGAAAGAATGCAGACGGAAGTGGAGAAGGTGCGGATCGATACGCAGAAGGAAGATTTGTTGACGCGTTGTCAGGAAGAAATGGGAGTGGCCCTGGATTCACTGCCCATGCCGGAATCGGAGTTCGCCGCTCTGCCGGAGGAAGACCTGAAGAACAAGTTGCTGGAGACGGAAGCACGCATTGAGAAGCTCGGTTCCATCAACATGCTTGCTCTGGAAGAATATACCGAAATGGAAGAACGCCATCGCTTTCTGAAAACACAATACGATGATTTGAAGGTATCGATAGAAACTCTATTGGAAACGATACAAAAAATCGATCTGACTTCACTACAGCGATTCAGGGAAGCTTTTGAAGGGGTGCAGACGCATTTTCAGGATCTGTTTCTGCGCTTATTTAACGGTGGAAAAGCGGAAATGGTGTTGATCGATCCGGAAAATCCCAACGAAAGTGGAATCGAAATTCATGTGCAGCCGCCCGGGAAAAGACTTCAGAATATGAACCTGCTGAGCGGTGGAGAAAAGTCACTCACAGGAGTCGCGTTCTTAATGGCTCTGTTTCAGTATCATACAAGTCCGTTCTGCATCATGGACGAAGTCGACGCGGCACTGGATGAACTCAACGTTCAGCGTTTTACCTCTTTGATTTCGGATATGAAAAGGCAGATTCAATTCATTGTTGTGACGCACAACAAGCGCACCATGGAAGCCGCCGATCAACTTTACGGGGTTACGATGGCGGAACCGGGTGTGAGCAGCATTCTTTCCGCGCGCTTCGAAGAAGCCGAAGCCCTCATCGAAACTTAGAACTTAACACAGAGACACAGAGACACAGAGAATATTCAATTTTCACTCTGTGCCTCCGTGTCTCTGTGTTAAATTCCTAGCCTTCTAGTTTGAAGGAGACGGGGTAAGTCACCCAGACTTTCACGCGTTTCCCCTGTTTTACTGCAGGCTTGAATTTCCACTTCTTGGCAGCAGCAACGGCCGCTTCGTTGAGTCCGGAAGAACCGCCAACAGGACGCAGCACGCGCACTTCCGAAACGCTTCCCGTTTCTGAGATCAAGATGCTCAGTATTACAGTACCTTGAACTTTCATGGTTTTTGCGACCGGAGGATAGACCGGTTGAACGCGAGTTACCATCTCCGGTTTTACCACATCGGGACCCATTTCTACTGTATCGCCTTCTTTAACCGCAGGTGCGGCAGGTTGGGCCTCGGTTTTTGTTACAGTCGGTTGCGGCGGCGGCGCAGCCGAGGTCTCCTGTTTTTCTACGGGATCCGGAGCTGGTTCCTTCTTCACAGGTTCATTTTGTGCAACAGACGGAGCAATAGGTTGATTCTGCGCAATGGTTTCGGTTTTCTCTGCCGGTTTTTCTTCAACCGGAGTTTCGACAACCGGAGGAGGTGTGGACGCCGCTTTTAGTTTTTCCTCAGCCAGAGCTTCCTGACGCTTCCGTTCTTCTTCCAGTTGTTTTGCCTGTTGTTGAAGCTGCTGAATGGTTTCTTTGTCAACCGGAGGAGTCGTTGCGCTGGTCTTCGCATCTTTTTGCGCTTTCAACAACTGATCCAATTTCGCTTGTAAATCTTTTAATTGCTGATCCTTCTTTTTTGCTTCTTCTTGTGCTGCAAGAGCTTCTTGCTGAAACCGCGCTTTTTCGGTATCGGTTGCTTGTTGCTGATTTGTCGGCAGAGGCAAAACTGCTGCCTGGGTGGGTTGAGCCGGCGGGGATGGTTTCAAAAAGAAATACCCTCCGACACCAAGAACGGCAACAGCAATCAGGATGCCTATGAACATCGGCGTTTTTGACTTTTCTTTTTCAACTGGAAACTCTTCCGATCCTCCGAAGGAAGGAACAGATTTGGGTACGCCAAGCGGGGTGACCGGGATATCTTTGGCCGGCTCCGCTCCAACGGGATGTTCGACTTTTACAGGCGCCTGAACAGGCGCGGGTTGTTCTTTCGTATAAGCGGCGACATCCAGCTTTTTGTATTCTTTAATGCTTTTGCCTTCTTGATCCATGTTTTCACGGAACAAGCTATTCATGAAAAAAGCAAGATTAAAAGTTGTGGGGGAGTAGTCGCTCGTGAATAACTGCTGATCCAGAATTTTCCGAAGTTCGCCAATCGAATTGAAACGCTGAGCGGGATCAGACGCCAATGCCTGATGCAGAGCTTTTTTGATTTCATCCGGAACCGGAATCTTGTCGCCGGATTGATTGTGCATCATGGCCTGATCAATTGTTTGTGGAATATTAATGTCACGGCCTTTTGCAAAGAGTGGTTCGCCCGTAAGCATCTCGTACAGGAGTGCGCCGGTACAGAATATATCGGCGTTCTTGTCCAATTTATGCGATTGAACCACTTCGGGGGCTAGATAGTTTTTATGTGTTTGCATGAACCGGTCGCGCGTCGTGGGATTCTTCAACAACAGTTGAGCCAGTCCAAGATAAAGAACCTTGGTTTCTCCATCATACGTAATAAAAACGGATTCCGGAGAAACATATCCATGAACAAGCCGTTGATCTTTTACTTTTTTAGAATGGAGATATTCGAGTGCTGCACAAGCCCGGCTTGCGATCAGCAAAGCATGATCGGCGGTAAAAGGATATCCTTCCTGTGCGCATTTCTGCAAAACGGAACGAAGAGACTTTCCTTCAAAATAATCGAAGATTGCCGCGAATTCGGCTTTCTCTTTTACGATGTTCCCCGGACGGATCAGGGCAGGGTTGGAAAGACCTTTTAGAATTTCAATTTCCTGGTTCATATCCAGAATAAAATCCGGCATAGAAGACAGGGAATGATCGAATTTTTTGATCCAGTGAATCTGCTGGATTTGATTGTTAAGAATTTGACCGGCTACAAAATTTTTGGAAAGTTTATCTTCTTCTACCTTGTCAAAAAGAAGGAAACCCCCCAGTTTCTCGTACTTGGACATGGTAAAACCCCTCGCTTCACTAATGTGTTGGTGAGAATAGCATACGAGGACTTTCTTCGTCAAACCGGAAGTGTCACAAAGTTGTGACGGTTTAACAAACAGAAAGGCGGGCAGATCGTCTGTCGCGTCTGCGAGTCTTCACGTCTTGGCGTCAAGACACAGTAACACGGTGACGCCAGACGCGACAGCCGATTTTGCCCGCCTTTCTAGCCGTACGAAAAATTACCTTACTTCTACCTGATCGCCCACTTCCACGAAATGGTAACTTTGAATAATGCGTCCCGTTGCCGTGGAGTCCTGAACATTGAATACGATCATCTCGCCAAGAACTTTACGAGGCAGATCGAGCTCAAGTCCAACTTGTTCGTAATCGGACTTATGGTGCCGGTAAAGAATCAATCTTGTTCCTGGTACGATGCCGTCCTTTGATCCAAGATCGATTTGCAGTTCATGGCCCGATCCGATTGAGGTTAAATCGTCTTTTGCAAAGATGACGTAACCTTTCGCATTCGGTCCTTCGGTGCTGTATCGATCCACCGGGGGCATCTCGGTGAAAACCGGAACTTCTTTCGGCTCAAACGGAACCAGGTAGTCGTCAACAACAGTGGCATCACATGCGTAAGTGATTTGAGCTATGGCAGTGTGTTCTTGCGTCGCCACCACTTTCAGTCTGCCGGTTTGAACAACGTATTCTCCCAGGTCTTTCAGAGTAACGGGATGATTGAGTTCGCGGACTTGATGAACAATCGTATATTCATCGCCAGGGGAGATTCCGTCCGCTTCTCCCTGATTCAGGTAAACAATATCATTTGTCGCCAATCCGACTTTCAACGTGCTATCTTCGTTTCCGATGATCCGCAGCGGAAGCATTTTCAATTCGGGAGTAATGAACCCGCTGCAGTAAAGATCGAAGTCAAGCGCGATCGGATAAGCTCTCTTTTCCGGAATCATGGCCGGAGGAGCAGCTGGCTCTTCTTCAGGCGCATCTTCCACCTCTTTGGCGATCTGCTCTTCTGAAACCGGTTCTATCGGGGAAATTACGATAGGATCGCCGGGATAAATCCAATGTGCATCCGGAATGTATTTGTTTTCATCCCAGATTTGCGGCCACAGAAAGGGATTACCAAGATAACGCGCTGCCAGATCCCAAAGGGTGTCTCCTCGTTCTACGATATGAACTCGAGCACCCGCGGGAATCGTGCGGGGATATGCATCATTTTTGGTCCAGTGCGATGCCACAACCATTTCTGCATCAAGCGGTGGAGGCAATTGGCCGCTGCGCGGTTCCGCCTGTGCTGTTTCTGCCGGCTTTTCTTCGTCTGCCGGTGTCTCTACTGGTTCTTTGGTTTGCTCCTGGGTTTGTTCTTGCGTTTGTTCCTGTGAAAAGCCTGTTGCGTACCCCACAAGGAGAAAAACCATCACGATGCCGAAAATTTTCATGAGCGAAGCTTTCATCATTTGTTTCCGCTCCTCATCCCACCACCTGGTTTACGTAGTGGTCTTTCAATTGTTATTGGTTTTTCGTAGAGACGAGTCCCCGTCCCTTACTAGACAACACTATCACAGGAAGTATTATGGTTGTCAAGTTATGCTTGTAGCAAATGAGGAAGGCTCAAGAGGCTTAAGAGGCTCAAAGGGATCAAGAGGTTCAAGCTTGAGCCTCTTCAACCTCTTGAGCCCTTGAGCCTTTTTGAGCCTTTTTGAGCCTCTTGAGCTTTTTGAGCCTCTTGAGCCCTTACTTACAGACCCGGCCCTGTGCTTCGCGCGCTTCTGCAACTTGTTCTGACTGTGGCCATTTGTTGACAATTAAATCGTAATACGTACAGCTCTCTTTCGGTTGCTCAAGCAGTTCCAGGGATTGTGCCAGGGTCAGGTAGTGTTTGGGATGATGAACAGTTTCCGGATAAGCTTTGAACAGTCCCTTGATTCTTTCAACAGCAGCGCCGGGACGTCCCGTTCTGGAATAATAAAATGCCACCTGATACTCATGTTCGGCCAGATGCCAGTAACATTCCACAACATATTTACGAGCATCTTGAAAATGTTCGCAGGTCGGATAGTTATCAACAACTTTCTTGAATTCATCCAGGGCTTTTTTTGTGTTTGTTTGATCCCGATCAGGTTTTTCCGCCATTTTTAAGTAGCAAAGTCCCATTCGCAGCTGGGCGTAACATGCTTTCGGGCTGAACGGAAACAGACTGATGAAATCCTGATACTCCTGGTAAGCAAGGAGCCAACTCGCATGGCGTTCTTCTTCAAAATAACTGTCCGCGATTCCGAGCTTTGCGGTGATCCGATATTCGCTTTGCGGAAAAGACTCAAACACGGTTCGAAATGCTTCGCGCGCCTTTTCCCAATCTTCCTCTTTTATATAGGACATGCCGAGCTGATAAATTTCAGCGTCTGTTTTACTTTTCGGATCGATCGTAACGTGCTTTGGACCGCAGGAAACTATTGCAAAAAATAACATCAGGGGGATCAGCTTTCGCACCATTCATTTACTCCATTCGATGGGAACGCCCTTCTGCAAGAAGCTTTTTCAACCAAAGGTACTCCGCTGTTAAGCCCTCCTTTAGGGGAACGTTCGGAGAGTAATCAAAATCAATTTTTGCGAGGTCGGTCGAAGCAAAAGTATGGCGCATATCACCTTTCTGTTTTTCCGCGTATTTTATGTCGATTTTCATGTTCATGATATCGCTGAGCATCTGCAGAACTTCATTGACGGAAATCCGCGTTCCCCCGCCGAGATTGTAAACCTGGCCCTCTTTCCCCTTCTCAGATGCGAGTATCGTACCACGGACAATGTCATCCACATATGTGAAATCTCTCGTTTGATTGCCATCTTCGAATACGGTAATACCACGTCCTTCGAGAGTTGCCAGAATGAACCGGTAAAACGCCATGTCCGGGCGCTGACGGGGCCCGTAAACAGTAAAGTATCTCAATGAGACGCAAGTAATTCCAAAACTTCGCCAATAAAGATAACAAAGATCTTCTGCCGCAACCTTCGTTACACCGTAAGGC
>JBKKAT010000478.1:0-5048 GCA_046714535.1 Acidobacteriota bacterium
GAGCAAGAGCCCATTCATGATACCGGTCCTTACGATTTGCGAAGGCAACAAGGAAGCCGGTATCCGCAATCGCTTTCAAGACCGGGAAAACCCTTTTCGCGAGGAAAGGTCTGAAGGTCCTGAAACCTGACCTGCTAAACGCAGAAAGGAACGTTTCTGTGATTTTCTGGCTTTTTCAAGTTCAGTCCGGATGATTTTTCCTTTTTTGATTTTCGTTTTGCGAGAGGTGTCTTCCAACCACTCATCGATTTCGTCTGTAAGACGAACTGTAATTGTACGACTCATAATCAATAAATGTAATACAAATTAAACTCGGTTTCAAGAAGCGAAAGTTTGTCCGTGCGAGTTGTACGCTGCGTATTTCGCACGCGGGACGCCTGCGTTTTTCTCATCGGCGGGTCGAGAGGTTGTCGAACGGGATGATGGGGAAGAAGTAATTCAGTTCGAGCCCCTCCACTTCAGGACGCGCGAAGCAATGGAATTGATCATGCAGCAAAGGAATGAGGATAGCGTGATTGCGGATTTCTTCTTCAATACGGCGGTAAAGGGAATGGCGCACATCCGGATCCGTTTCGGTTCGTGCCCGTTCGATCAAATGATCGATTTCCGGCGTCGTGCAGGATTGTTTCCAGATTCCTCCTGTTGAATGCAGCAAAGGATAAACAACACCATCGGGATCCGGATAATCTGCCACCCAGTTGATGAAGATCAGATCCACATCTGCTGCTTTTCCTGCGATCATTTGTTCTGCAGGCATTTTCGAAATCAGGCATCGAAGACCAAGTTCGCTCAAGACACGGAGAATTTCTTCGCAAAGTTTCGCATTCCCAACTTTCGCACGCGTAGAAATTGCTACTGTAATTTCAGTATCGTCAAAACGGGTACGGGAAGGGCGATACAACGCCCGCTCCGGCTCGTAACCAAGAAGTGCAGGCGGCACTAAAGTTCGCGCGGGAGTTGCAAATCGAGTGGTGCGACCGACCAGTCCTTCCACATCCAGAGATTCCATCACTGTCTTCCGGATTTTTTCGTCAGCAAAAATTCCCTTTTGCGTATTAAAGGCAAGGTAAAACGTGGTCAACCATGCGATTTCCTTATAGGTGGACGCAAATTGCGGATCATGAAGAAGTGATTCCAGATCGGTGGCCTCCAGAAAATAAGCGAGTGAAAGTTTTCCTCTTTTAAAGGCGTACATCACTTCTTGGGAACTGACGTTGAGGGAAAATTCCAGATTTTCGCTTTTTGGAAATCCGGCCCGCCAGTACCATGGATTGGCTTCCAATTTTAGGGATCGATCCGGCTCGAATGATACGATCCGGAATGGGCCTGTACCCATAACTCCCTCTCGCCACGATCCCCTAAAATGATCGAGCCCTTCAGGCACAATCGCCATAGAACCGTTGGATAACAAAGCGGGCAGGAAAGAGAGTGGTTGTTCCAGTTCAATCCAGAATTCCTGAGCGGATACAATATGAAAGCCTTCCAATTCCTGCGATTTTCCGCTCAGCAAATTGTCGGCTCCGCGAACTGCGGCAAGGTATGTGCGCATCACACTTTCTTCGTTCAGCAGCAAGCGCTCAAAAGAATACCGCACATCCCGTGAGTTCAGACGCCTCCCGTCATGAAACCGCACACCATCCCGCAAATAAAAACGGAACCGTTTTCCGCCCTCTTCTGCTTGAAACGAAGAGGCAAGCCAGGGGATAATTCGAGCCCCTTCGGCTGCGCGTGTCAACGATTCGAATATCATTTCATTCTGCAAGGATTCCATAACGGTGGCAACGAGGCCCGGATCCAAAACGGACATTTTGCTCGGGATAGGCGCGGAGATGATACCCCGTTCCGGCCTGTTCACTCGCATAACCGGGCGCTTCTCCTCTTTTGTCAGTTCACTGTAATTGACATACGGAGCATTGCTGGAAAGAGCAAGATTCTGAACTTGCGGAGAGGCAAGGCGGTAATTCACATCATGGAAAAGCGGAAAAAGATTTGCAGCTTGAATGAAGGAATCTTCACTCCTTCTGTACAGCTGTTCCCTTTTCTTCAGGTTCCCTTCCAACCTTGCCGCAGTCATGAGTGCATCTAATTGTGTAGAAGAATAATACTTGCGGAACTCTCCGATCTCCGAATGAAAAAGACTGTACGTAAACGCGTCGGGATCCTCATAATCACCGATCCAGCGAACGAACATCAAATCGATCCCTTCATTTTCGGTGATCGATTTTAAAAACAGTTCGGTCGACGGCGTTTCATCCACCACTTCGACACCAAGCTCGGACCAGATTTGAAAAAGTGAATCCAGCAAAGCGGAATAACGGGCGCGCGTTGCGGGATTCTGTGCAAGCTTCAACCGGACCGGGGCAGAAAATCCGCAAGCGTCGATGAGTTCCTTCGCCTTTTCGATATTGATAGGAAAACGTCTTCTTCCCGGATCATGACCGAAAATTCCGGGCGGTAAAAACCCTTCCGCAGGTTGAGCCAGCCGGCCCAAAGTGCTGCGCACCAGATCCTGAGTCCGCAAAATTCCTGTCAACGCCCTGCGGAATTCCGGCTTTCCGCAGAACGGACTCGACTGATTGAAAAGAATAAACCAGACATTCTTTAGCGGCGCTTCCACATAGGTAGCCTGCAAGATGCGCTCACGAAGAATGGCATCGAGGTCGCGAGGCTGCAATTCGCGGACGAGCTCGAATTTGCCGGAACGGAAACCTTCCATCATTGCTGTAAGACTGCCCGCAACTCGAAATTGAATGGAATCGAGATGTGGCGGTGTTCCTTTCCAGTAGTTCTGATTTTTTTCCAGGGTCACGCCTTCGGATGTGAGCGAAGAGATTTTGAATGGGCCGGTGCCGAGTAAGGTTTCCGGAGGGCGGGCCTCCGTGCCCGCCATTTGTGAATCATCCGGCTGGCGGGCAGTGACGCCCGCCCCCCTAATCAGCGCGACTGCTATGCGGGAATCGGTGAGCAGCGCAGGGTAAATCGGGAGGCGTTCCTGCAAATGAATCTGGATTTCGTGATCCGAAAGAACGATCAGTTCTCGAATGGCTGCGAGTCCTGGTGGCAACGCATGATCACAGGCGGCGATTGCATTTTCGATCGCTGTCTTGAAGGCTTCTGCTGTCAGCTTTCTTCCATCGTGGAAAGTGACTTCCTTTCGCAAAACAAAAAGAAACGAAGCGCCGTCATTTTGCGCCTCCCATCTTTCGCACAAATGGGGAACCACAGTCCCTTCTTCATCGGTGTTCACAATCGTTTCAAAAACGTTGGATAGCACTTCCACTTCTTCTAACAACGTAGCATTGACAGGGTGACGCGATTGAAACGGACTGGTAATGGCAACAGAAAGAGTACCCCCTTCAACGATTTGTTCGATCCGTTCCTCACTTCGCGGTTTTAATTTCTCCAATTGATCCTGATATTCGCGCGCCTTGAGGAAGTCGCCGCGCAAATTCGAAATGGTTGCGCCGAGTGATAGCAGTTTGGGGAGAAGCGTTTCGTCATTCAAAACATTGGCGCGATCGATTCCTTTTTCGACCCAGCGTCTGGCCTCCTCCACTTTTCTCCCTTGCCAGCCCGTTTCTGCAGCGGCAAGGATCGTCTGTAACGTGCGCGGGCCCTGACCTGCTTTTTCAAAAATCCGGATGGCTTCTTCGAGTACGCGGAGTGCCTCGTCGACGTTTCCTTTCATCCGGTATGCGGTTCCCAGCAGAGCCTTTGCCTCAGCGTTCCTGGAAAGATCGTCCCCGCCGGTGTATTCCAGAAAATCGAGAACGGTTTGAAGCACACGGATCGAATCGTCCGGGCTCAGCGCTTCGAGCGATTTTCGCGCAAGGAAAAAACCAAAGTGGATCACTTTTTCCGGAACGTCCGCCTGCGAATAATGTTCGAAAAGCGCTCCATACACGCGTTCGAGGCGTCCTTCATTGTCTTTCTCCAATTCTTCCGCGTACTTCCTGTGCAGGAGTCTTCTTCGCAACCGGGGAACCGCGCCATAAAGCACATCCCGGAGCACACCGCTGGAAAAAGAAAAACGCAATCCGCGCGATTGACGGTCCTCTTCCAGGAATCCCAAAACCAACAATTGTTCCAGATTGTTTTCCAATTCCGTTTTATCGGGCGCCATCATTTTCAAATCTGCGAAATCGAATGTTTTTCCCAGAACCGAAGCGGTGGAAAGAATTTCGCGCTGCTCCGCCGGCAGACGTTCGACTCTTTCCTGTACTGTTTGTTGAATCGTGGCGGGAAGTTGTTCCACAGAAAAGGCCGTTTCACTCGAAAGTTTGTAGACGCCGGTATCGTCTTGAACGATTCCACCCGAATCGATCATCGATCTTACTAATTCATTCGTAAAGTAGGGATTTCCTTCCGTAGCATCGTAGAATTTTTTCGCGAGCTCATCATCGATTCCCGCGCCACCCATCAGTTTTTGCAGAAAAAGAAGGTGGCCGGAAGGGGACAACGGACCGAGTTGCAAATGAGCGAAACGTTTATCTCCTTTGAATCCGCTGATGGTCTTGTGAATCGGATGCCGTTTGTCGACTTCCGTGGTGCGATACGTGCCCACGATCAAAGTGGGAGTGGGACCGAGCCGTCGCACAATGTAATCCAGGGCTTCCACGGAAACATCGGCCACGTGCAATTCTTCCAGAAGAATGACCAGCGTTTTTCCGGCGGCCATTCGTGTGATGGTTCGCGCCAGAAGTTCAAAGATGTAACTGCGATCCTCAAATTTTTTTGCGCGTCCTTCCGCAAGTGACCGCGTTGCATCACTGGTAGCGGAGAGTTCTCGAATCTCCGCCAGCACGGGAAACAGGGAAGACAGATCTCCGGCCAGATCGGAAAAATCAGCCGGTGTTGTTGAGGAGGGTTTGTTTCGAAAATATTCTTGAATCGCATCGCTGTACGCCTGATAAGGAAGCGCGCGATCGATCTCCGCAAAACGGCCATGAAGAACGCTCACATTACGCACCTTGCCAGAGTCTCGAGCTCATCCAGCAGCCGGGTTTTGCCGATTCCGGCTTCACCGCCCACAAGCACGAGCTGGCATT
>JBKKAT010000479.1:0-2838 GCA_046714535.1 Acidobacteriota bacterium
CCTTTGATCTCAAAGGATTGACCTCACTCATCAGGCAAAAAGAATTTCAAATTCTCGAATCAGAAAAATTTATGATGTCTCCCGTCGGATTTCCCGCAGAGATTAGCATCGAAAAGATGATGAAAAAGATTGGCCTGAGCGGGATCTTACTCAATCAACTTGTCGCTGCGCGAAAGCGATAAGGCGCGGACGGGACGTCCGCGGTCCATAATGCCGGCGTGGACGCCGGCGCTCCATAAGGCACTAGAATAGTTCGGCGAACTCGTCAAAATTTTTGACCGACACCTGGCCGGGACGTTTGTATCCAACAAAAAAAATGCCGGCCGCTTTGGCTGCTTCGGCATCGTAGATAGAATCTCCCACATAACAGACTTCCTGTTTGGTGAGAGACAGAAGATCCAGCGCCTTCCAAAGTAAATCTGGCGCAGGCTTGGATTCTTTTACCTGATCTACTCCTATGGATGCATCCGGATAATGTTCCAGTCTTGCCTGCTTCAAAAGATCTTTCACAACGGAAGTGGGAGAATTGCTTGCGATCGCAATCTTCCTGTTCTGATTCTGCAGATACTTCAGAATCATCTCGCTGCCCGGTTCCTGTTTTGCCCAGCGAATGTATTCACCGAAGCGTTTTTCATAAAACGCCATCACCTCTTCCAGGCTCCATTCCGGGAAAAATACTTCGCGATCTTCTTCCGGGCCTTGCCCCCAACGACTATCGAATTCCTCAAGAGACACAGGGGTCTTGCCTTGCTCCCGCATGGCATCTTGCAGCAAACGAAACCAGCAATCGTAGGAATCCACGAGCACGCCATCGAGATCGAAGAGAATAGCTTTACAGGACCTCAAGAAGGAGTTAGGCACGCTACTGCTTATATTTGGTTTGCGTTTTGCGGTTGAGATAATCGAAGAGGATGTATTCGCCGAGATTGTAGGGGCTCGTAAAGTATGCTTTCCCGCGGCACATCTGCGTTAGTTTTTTCACGAACGCAACGAGATCACAATCGGAAGCAAGCATGAATGTGTTGATCAGGATACCGCTCTTACGACACTTGGACGCTTCTTCGAAAGTGTGGCTCACGATCATGGGATCGAGACCAAACGCGTTCCGGTAAATCTGTCCGTTGTCTAAGGTCATTGCGGATGGCTTGCCATCTGTGATCATGATGATCTGCTTCATATCCTTCCGTTCGCGTGCAAGAATACGCTGCGCCAAACGAAGACCATCCCGGGTATTCGTGTAATAGGGACCGACTTTCACCGTGGCAAGCTTCTTCAATGGAATTTCTTCAGCCCCATCGTGGAACAGCACGACATGAAAGCTGTCTCCCGGATATTGGGTTCTAATCAAATGGGCGAGCGCAAGCGCAACCTGTTTCGCGGGAGTAAAACGGTCTTCCCCGTAGAGAATCATGCTATGACTGCAATCGAGCATCAATACGGTCGCGCAAGAGCTCTGGTATTCGGCTTGTTGAACCATCAAATCTTCTTTTTCCAACGGAAATGGAATCTGCAGTCCGGTTCTTTGAATGCATTTCAGGAATGTTGCGCTGATATCCAGGTTGAGTGCGTCGCCGAATTCGTAATTCTTCGGAGCTTCTGAAGTTTCAACGCCCGTAGATAAATGATGTGTATCATGCCGGCCTATGCTGCTACGACCGACAGCACCAAGAAGATCCTTTAACTTCTTGAATCCCAGAAAATCGATGCTCTTGTCCGTCAATTCAATGCGCGCATTCATCGGATCCTCAGAATGATCCGGCGGTGGAACGATCTCACCCACATCGTCCGACAAGTTGGATGCTTGCTGCCGGATGTATCCTTCCTCTTCCATTCGCTGCAGAATCTGGCGAATCAGCTGCTGCAATTGTCCGTCTTCCATGTTTTGTGTCGATTCCCACTGCGAAAGCTCATCCATCAACATGTCATATAGATCCTGCATCGTTAAATCTTCACCGGATGAGTAAAAGCGGCTGTAGAAATCCTCAAAGCCGGACTGGAGTAAATGATCAGAAAGTTTTTCCAGCAAATCCTCGAGGCTTAATTCGGACCAATCTTCAAAATACTTCGTGTAATTTGTGAATCTGCTCATCTCTCACTAGCCAATGGCCACTTTTCAATTATAGTGCTTTTTGACTCTATCGTAGTTTTGAAAAATCTGTTCCTGACTCTTCTTCGCTGCTGTGTAGATTCCCTTTTCTTCACTGCGGCTAATTTTCTTCTGGGCACACAACCCTTCGAGAATGAATTCACAGCCGGCCACCAGCGCGCCTTTTTCACCATGGCCATCCATGCCTAGAGCACCAACTTTTTCGATCAGGGTGGGAACGCGTTTGAAATCCGTGAGACAATCCTCATTGGACGCAATCTGTTTTACACGCAAAGTTCCGCCGTTTTCAAACCATTGAATCACCTGGCTCAACTCTTCGCCAGGTCCGAAATATTTGATGAACGTCTGCCCGATTGCGGATCGGATAATGTCACGTCCTACCTGTTCAGCACCCCGCAGTTCTCCTTCATATTCCAGTTCGAGTTTTCCGGTGATGGAAGGGAGAGACTGATATACATCTGTCACTTTCGCGACAGGCTTTTCGCCATTTACGAATCCGCGACGCTCCGCGTTACTCACTACGTTTTCCAGACAGGTAATCGGCAAACGTTGCGATACGCCTGAACGTTTATCAATCCGTTTATCTTTGCGGGCTTGAAAAGCAACTTCCTCCACGATCTCTCGCACGAAGATCGGAAGAAAAGGACCTTCCTTGCCGCGATGCGTCCAGGCCTCCTGTTCCGTGATCTTAATTCCTTCTTCGATGGTCGAAGGATAATGTGTATGGATTT
>JBKKAT010000480.1:0-7552 GCA_046714535.1 Acidobacteriota bacterium
CCTTGTTCCTCCCCGGAATCCTGAAATCCTAGCCGAAAAGGTATCACTACTGTTAACAAACAACCAACTGCGCCATCAATTTGGACTGGCAGGACGTGCTCTGGTTGAGCAGCAATTCAGCATGCAAAGAATGGCACGGCAATTGGAAGAAATATACCTTCGGGTTCTTGAAAAACGGACCTTTGTCAACTAACTACATTGTTCGCTCGATTACTCCTGAGGATTCTGACGAAATTACACGACTACTGGAAATTTGTCTTGGAAAATCTGACATTCCGAGAACGCCTGAATTTTGGCAGTGGAAACATGTCAGGAATCCTTTTGGGATCTCTTCTGGATTAGCCGCAGAACAGGGAGGCAAGATCATTGGCCTCAGGGTTCTCATGCGATGGATGTGGGGGGCGGCAGGCAGAAATTTCCAAGCGGTCCGCGCGGTAGATACCGTTACTCACCCGGACTGGCGTAGTAAAGGCATCTTCTCACGCTTGACTTCTACTCTTTTAGAAGAAATGCGGAGGGAAGGCGTTTCCTTTGTCTTCAATACCCCCAACCAGTTTAGTAAACCCGGATATCTAAAGTTGGGGTGGAAAGAGGTAACCAGGATCCCATTGTTGATCCGTCCGCTCAAACCTGTTCGTATTGCATGGAACTTCCTGCGAAAAGGAGAAGCACGCGTTTTCAAAAATGAACCCAGTTCCATCAAACAAGTTTTACAAAGCTCTGACTGGGAATCATACTTGAACAATTCCTATTCTGGATCGCGCCTTCACACAATTCGCACCAGAGACTACCTCCAGTGGCGGTACTCCGAAATTCCAGGGTTTGTATACCATGCCAGATATCGGACGGAAAACAATTCGGCCGCGTTGATCATTTTTCGCAACCGCCAGCGAAAAGGATTACAGGAATTAAGCATCAGCGAGTTGCTCGTTTCTCATGAAGGAGCAAAGCTTGGAAAGGACTTGTTGGAAGAAACAATCCAGACTTCCGGCGCAGACTACGCAGCCGCCATAGCTGCGAATAAAACCGTAGAGCAGCGACTTTTTAGAAAGTCCGGTTTTCTGCCTGTCGGCAAAAGGGGACCCACCTTGACGGTAAGGCAACTACAGAATCTCGTACCGGAAATCAACATTTTAGATTGGAACAACTGGCGGTGCTCCATAGGCGATTTGGAACTCTTTTAACAGTTGGCCATTACTAAGCAAGACTCAACTCATCCGCGGCTGGTCTACATAGTCACGCATCCGATGACCGCGCGTTACTTGTTGTGCGGCCAGTTACGGTTTATGCAAGTCAACGGTTTTGAAACTTTTTTGATCACGTCTCCAGGAAGCGATTTGAAAATCACGGCTGAGCGTGAAGGTGTTTCAATCCTGACCGTATCGATGGAAAGAGAAATTCATTTATGGAAGGACTGCGTTGCTCTTTTTCGACTCTATTCTCTTCTAAGAAATTTGAAACCTGATATTGTGAATGCAGGCACTCCAAAAGCAGGATTACTCGGAACGTTTGCAGCATGGATGGCCAGAGTTCCATTGCGAATTTATACGCTACGCGGTCTTCGTCTGGAAACAAAAAAGGGACTGTCGCGTTTTATTTTAAGTCTCACTGAGCGAATCGCAGCGGCCTGCGCTCATCGCGTAGTTTGTGTGAGCGAAAGCTTGAGACAGAGATATTTAGCGCTCCGTCTCACAAAGGAATCTAAGACGGTGGTGCCCGGCGCGGGCTCATCTAATGGAGTAGATACAAAACGGTTCCAGAATTCGGACACTTCGAAGATAAATGAAACGTTGCGTATAAGTCTTGGCATACCTCTCGATGCGCCTGTAATCGGCTTTGTAGGGCGTCTGACACGGGATAAAGGAATTGTAGAACTCAGCAAGGCTTTTGAGTTTCTTCGTGCCCGGATTCCAGATGTGCGAATGATTATCCTGGGAGATTTTGAAAAGGGAGATCCTCTGGATGAAAACCTGATTCTTGAGTTAAAGAACGATCCGCAAATTATTCTTTGTGGGTTCGTTGCCGATACCGCAAGCTACTATCCTTTGATGGACGTCCTCGCTTTTCCCTCTCATAGAGAGGGATTTCCCAACGCTCCGCTGGAGGCAGCATCTTCTGCAGTTCCGACTGTAGGGTTCAAAGTAACGGGAACTCGGGACGCCATTGAAGACGGCGTTACCGGCCGGCTGATTGCTCCATACAATGTGAAGGAATTTGCTGAAGCAATCAGGTGTTATCTGTTAGATAAAGAATTGAAAACGACGCATGGTTTGGCGGCGCGCGAAAGAGTGATGCGGGACTTTCATCAAGAACAGGTTTGGAATGTTTTACACCAGGAATATCTGAACCTTTTACAGCAAAGACCTGAAACGTTCGTCTGATGGCAGCAAAGCGTCTTCTTGATATTGTGGGTTCTCTTGCCGGACTTGTCCTCCTTTCCCCTATCCTGCTGATCACGGCAACGGTGATTCTCATTAGAATGGGACGGCCGATCCTCTTCAGACAAACACGACCAGGATTCAAGGAAGAACCATTTAAAATCTACAAATTTCGAACTATGGCGGAACAATGGGATGCTGAAGGCAGACTTTTGCCCGATGAAAAGCGGCTGAATCATTTGGGTCGTTTTTTAAGAAATTCCAGTATTGATGAACTTCCTGAATTGTGGAATGTGCTTCGCGGCGAAATGAGCCTTGTGGGACCGAGGCCTCTGTTGATGCAATATCTGCCGCGATACAATCCGGAGCAGAAACGGCGGCACAACGTCAAGCCTGGTATTACCGGATGGGCTCAAATCCATGGCAGAAATGCTGTGTCCTTTGAAGATCGATTCAGATTAGATGTATGGTATGTTGATCACTGGAGTTTTTGGTTGGACATAAAAATCTTATTTCGCACAATCCTTAAAACATGGAAGCGGGAAGGAATTAGCGCCGCGGGACACCCTACGATGCCGGAATTTCTCGGTTCTGAAACAAAGTCTTTACCGGAGCAGCAAACAAAATGAAAAAGGGTACTTTTCTGATTTTACTTTTGTTTTGTTTTTCTACGAGTGCATTTTGTCAGGCTCAAGACCAAGAAAAAAATCAATCGTGGGGCAGTCTATTTTCGCCAAATCGCAAAAATAGGGCCGAGAGTGCAGTAAACGCTATCGTCGGCTCGCACAAAATAAAGCTCGGGATTTTTCGACTCCGGCCGAACATCTCTTTTCGAACGGGATTCGACACGAACGCTCGATACGAGAATGATGAACCCTTAGCAGATGTCTTTGCCGTCGTGACTCCGAGTTTAAGTGCCGCTATAAAATTGGGGCGGCAAAGTTATTTCAGGATCGTTGAGGATCTGCATTTGGTCTATTACTTCAAACTGGATGAACGAAGAGATATCTTCAATACAACCCGGGGGGAATTCGTTACGGGTAACGACCGGTTGCTCTTAACTGTAGATGCCCGTTATTTGGAACGAACGGAACCTGTGGATGATGAAGTGGACGTTCCAGTTAATCAGAAAGATACGGATGGTGGAATACGTCTCGAATATACACTGACAGATAAAATCGATTTAAGGCCAAGCGTCAGGATAAGGCAGACCGAATTGGAAGAAGCCGAAGAGGTCAACGCCAATCTTCCCCGTCTCAGCAGCCATCGAAGTGTAAGAGGCGGAATCGGAGTAGACTATTTCGTTCGTCAGACTACGAAGTTGGCTACGGATGTTTTGGTTGGTCAGTCAGAAGACTCCGATTCTGGAAAAGTAACCAACTTCTGGCAAATTTTAGCCGGTCCAACTTTTTTTAAGCGTCAATTTGTTGCACACTTTCAAGTCGGCTTTGGTCAGTGGAAACCAGCCGAAGAGGATCAAGCACGGAATAGGTTCTTGATGGATGGAAGCATCGATTTCCGCTTATCCAGTAGATTCAATGTCGGTGGTTTTGCCAGCCGTCATCTTGAAACCTCCGCTTTTTTGGGAGACGGGAGACAGCGAGTCGTCACGAGAGGAGGCATTCGGAGCGCGGTCAGGTTGCATCCCAGAGTTACGTTGACCGGGAACTACACCGTCGGCGCCAACGATTATGGGGACGATTTAGTGGATGGAACTCCAGCAAGAAATGATACTTTTCAAAACGCCAGGATTCTTGCTTCTTTCAGAATCATCCGTTACGTGTCGCTTCAAGGAGGTTTAGAATACTTGAAAAGAGATTCAGATATTCCGGGGTTGTCGAAAGATCGATTTGCGTATTTGTTCGGTATCGGCGTTTCCTACTCTTTCGAGTTTGATACTCTGGTTGATGGATCGTCCGATTCTAAAGCTGCTCGAAACTAGCGGCGAGCGCCTCAGATTGCTTATAGTTCGCTATCAAAGACTTTAAGCACTCAATGACTCTTTCCGAATTCCCAACAGAGGAAGCTTTTTCCATTTCGCGCACTTTTTTTCTCAGGAAATTTGAATCCATGCGATGGATCTGCCGGATTTTCACAATTTGCTGAATCTTGGAAGGTTCTTCGATTTCGTCTTCACCTATTAATTCTTCATAGAGTTTCTCGCCGGGCCGCAAACCGGTATAGACGATTGGAATGTCGACGTCCGGAATCAAACCGGAAAGCCGGATAAGATTGCGAGCCATCTCACTCACTTTGATCTGGTCCCCCATTCGCAGGACATAAGTCAAGGCATCTCCCCCCATTGTCGATGCATACAACACCAGCTGAACCGCTTCCGGAATCAACATAAAGTAGCGTTGCATTTCCGGATCGGTTACGGTGACCGGACCTCCTTTCTTAATCTGATCAAGAAATAAAGGAACCACACTTCCCTTACTCGCAAGAACATTTCCAAAACGAACTGCGACGAAGGATGTCAGGCTGTGATCGGCCAGAGTTTTGATGATTAGCTCTGCAACTCTTTTGCTGGCCCCCATAACGCTGGTAGGATTGACCGCTTTATCGGAAGAGATAAAAACAAACTTTCCGACTCCACACGCCATTGCGGCCTTCGCCAGGATCCGAGTACCCGTGACATTGTTCTTAATGGCCTCACAAGGATTGTCTTCCATGAGGGGAACATGCTTGTGTGCAGCCGCATGAAAAACGACGTCAGGAGTATTCGCCCGAAAAATCTGATTTACAAGAACACGGTCAGTGATGTCCCCGACAATGGTGCGAATTTTGTTACTATTGCCATTTCCTGTTAGTTCATTGGCAATCCAATACAGACCATTTTCGTAACGGTCATAAAGTATCAGTTGACTTGGATTGAGTCTCGCGATCTGCCGGCACAATTCTCCGCCGATCGAGCCACCAGCTCCCGTCACAAAGACCCGTTTCCCCTCCAGCATCTTCCTGACAGGAGTCAGATCCAGACTCACGGGCATTCGCGTTAACAAATCTTCAACCGCCAGTTTGCGAATTTGCCCCACTGTCACTTTTTCATCATATATATCTCTGAGATTGGGTGTGGTTTTGATCGGTATGTTGAAAGGCTCCAGAATTCTCAAAACCTCTCTGACAATCGATGGTTCTGCGCTTGGAATTGCTAAGATGACTTCCTCAACTCTCCGTTCCGGAATAATCTTCGAAAGGGAATTTCTGGATCCCAGAACGGGAACGCCATGGATGCTTTGTCCTGATTTTCCGCCATCATCGTCTACAAATCCTATCGGATTGTATCGATATTGTGGATGTTTCTTCATGTCCCGAACGATCATTTCGCCAGCATCTCCTGCCCCGTAAATCAACACCCTTTTCCCTTTCGCGGTTCGAATGAATTCCCGATAAATTCTCCATGGCAGGCGAATTCCGCCCAGAACAAATATAAGCAAGATGGAATCGACAATGAAGATGGAACGCGGATAGGATGAGTGTCCCAGAATCAGATGAGTCAGAATGTAAAAAAGGATTGTTCCAAGGAATGTGGAGGAAACGATATTCCAAAGATCCCAGATTCCTGTGTACCGCCACAATCCTCGATACAGACGGTAAATGAAAAACAAAGATCCCCGAATGAAGATCAACGATGGCAGCATCTGCGTCATTAACTCAAAAGACTTTGGCGGAATGTCTCCATCAAAGCGAAGCCAAAAAGCGAGATAATTGCAGAGCGCAATCAAAACGAAGTTCGTGAACACGATCAACGGCAAGCGATGCCGGATGATGAAACGGCTGATGGACGCGCGAAGATATTCCATTATTTTCGGGTTTTCAGAATAATTTCAATAATTCGTTTCAGATCGAATGAAGAAAGCTGCGAGCCACTCGGTAAGCAAAGTCCCGTTTGGAAGATGTGCTCTGCAACATCCCGCCCCCGCATTCGATTCCCACCATAAACAGGCTGCATGTGGAGCGGTTTCCACACCGGCCTTGCTTCGATATTGTCAGCCTCCAGCGCCAAACGAACCCCTTCTCGATCGGCTCCGAAAGCCTTCGGGTTTATTGTAATACAAGTAAGCCAGCGAGTACAGCGTCCGTAGGGCGCTTCCGGCATAAATTGGATACCGGATACGGATCCCAATGCTTCGTGGTAGATTTCAAAATTCCTTCTGCGAGCTTCGATTCGCTCGTTCAAAACACTGAGCTGCCCCCGCCCAATCGCAGCCAAAATATTACTCAACCGGTAATTGTAACCAATCGTGGAATGCTGATAATGCGGAGCCGGATCCCTTGCTTGCGTGGCCAGAAAACGTGTGCGCTCTATCAGTGAAGCATCCTCCGAAACCAGCATGCCTCCACCTGAAGTGGTGATGATTTTGTTTCCGTTGAAGGAGAATATGGCCATCTTTCCAAAAGCTCCGGCTTTTCGATCTCCATAGGTTGCTCCCAGCGCTTCGGCTGCATCTTCAATCACCGGCACATCATAACGACTACTGATTTCCAATATCCTTTTGTAGTCCGCACACTGGCCATAAAGATCCACTGTAACAATGGCTTTCGGCAATTCTCCTTTCCGGGCACATTCAGACAATTCTTCGGCCAAAAGCCCAGGATCCATATTCCAGGAAGTTTTTTCTGAATCGATAAAAACCGGACTCCCCCCTTCGTAAACGATGGTGTTCGCGCTGGAGCAAAAGCTGAAGGTAGGACAGATCACTTCATCGCCCGGGCGAATTCCGATCAACCGCATCGCCAGATGGAGTGCGGCTGTTCCTGAAGAAAGAGCGGCAGCGTATGGAACGTTTAAATAATGCGCAAACTCATTTTCAAAAGCATCGACGTGCGGTCCAAGAGGCGCAATCCAATTGGATTCAAACGCGTCTTTAACAAATTCGAATTCGACGCCACTCATGTGCGGTGGCGATAGATAAATTCGTGAATAATTCGGCATCAGCATTCAAAACGGCGTAGCCGAATGGGTCTTCCCACCCCCTTCGCCAATCGCATATCTTAACACAGCAGAGCGATTTCAGTTCTGTCAGTGCTGTTTTGGTTTATTCTGGCGACTCGTAATCCGTTCAATTTTATCGAGCAGTCTTCTTGCATTCGTTTCTGTCTCCGGATGACTGAGCGCGACTTCGGCATAGTGTTTCGCCAGATCAAGTTCTCCCAATTGCATGGCCTCGTTG
>JBKKAT010000481.1:0-4570 GCA_046714535.1 Acidobacteriota bacterium
ATCCGGAACAGAGCAACTACTATTTGCACACAAGTCGCCGCCCCTTCGCGAAATACTTTCCGTCCTGTTGAAAGTCAGCCAGAATCTCTATGCGGAAACGCTCTTGAAAACCATAGGCAAAGGAAGCTTCACCTCCGGAATACAGCAGGTCGAAGCAACGCTAACGGAGATGGGGATTGCACCGCAAAATTTTATCGTAAAGGATGGCTCAGGATTGTCCAGGTACAATTATGTAACTGCAAAGGGGCTGCTTCAGTTATTGGAAAAAATGTATCGTGATCCGCAGTTTGAAATCTTTTACAATGCTCTTGCCATTGCCGGAGTGGATGGTACTTTAAAATCGCGAATGAAAGGAACTTCGGGCGAAAACAACATCCGCGCGAAGACCGGTTCGCTTTCCAATGTTCGATCTCTTGCCGGCTATGCCCGTACACGCGATGGAGAGATGATCGCGTTTGTCCTCATCGCGAACAACTTCAACGCACCAAACGAAACAGCGCATTACATTCAGGATGTGGTCGCGCAACAAATAGTGAACTTCAGCCGTGGTTCACAATGAGGTTTGCAATCAGGAGGCAAGATGCCTGTGGTCCGTAAGCTCCCTATCCTATCGATTCTGATTCTTTTATTCGTGCAATCTTTGAGTTTTGCTGCCGCGCAAAAGTCCTCCAACGCGAATTTTTTTGAAGAACTTATCTGGCGCGAAGTGGGGCCTTATCGCGGAGGTCGTTCCGCTGCCGTCACCGGCATCCGGACTCAGCCGCTCACTTACTACTTTGGTTCCACCGGGGGTGGTGTTTGGAAAACGACAGATGCCGGAAACACATGGCGGAACGTTTCCGATGGATATTTTGGAGGATCCATCGGCGCAGTTGCCGTGAGTGACTCCGATCCGAATGTCGTGTATGTGGGAGGCGGTGAGAAGACGGTCCGCGGAAATGTTTCGCATGGAGAGGGCGTTTGGAAATCAACAGACGCGGGAAAGACCTGGAAACATGTGGGACTCGCCGATTCGCGACATGTTCCAAGAATTCATGTTCATCCCCAGGATCCGAATCTTGTGTACGCAGCAGCATTGGGACATTTGTTTGCTCCCAATGAAATGCGGGGCGTGTATCGCAGCAAGGACGGAGGAAATAAATGGGAAAGAATCCTCTTTGCAAATCGAAACGCAGGAGCCGTAGACCTCATCCTGGATCCGACGAATCCTAGAATCATCTACGCATCCACCTGGCGAATTCGACGCACACCTTATAGCCTGGAAAGTGGCGGCGAAGGTTCCGCGCTCTGGAAATCCACGGATGGCGGAGATACATGGATCAATATCTCGCGCAACAAAGGATTACCGGAAGGGACGCTGGGAATTATCGGAATCACTGTTTCGGCATCGAATCCGAACAATCTCTATGCGATTGTAGAAGCCGATAAGGGAGGTGTTTTCCGTTCACAGGATGGCGGCGAAACGTGGGAAAAAACAAGCGAAGATCGCGCGCTCCGTCAGCGCGCATGGTATTACACGCGCGTTTACGCGGATCCAGAGGACGAAGATACCGTATACGTTGTCAATGTACAGTTTCATAAATCAAAAGATGGTGGAAAAACCTTTAGCAAAATTCCGACTCCGCACGGGGATAATCATGATCTTTGGATTTCTCCGGACGATCCTCTGCGAATGGTCGAAGCGAACGATGGTGGCGCGAATGTCAGCAACGATGGGGGAAAGAATTGGACCGGTCAGGACAATCAACCAACCGCACAAATGTATCGTGTCTCTACGGACAACGATTTTCCGTACCGGTTGATGGGCGGGCAACAGGATAATTCCGCTTTGCGAATTCGTCATCGATCTATATTTGGTTCCGGTATAGGCATTCGCGATTGGGAACCAACGGCAGGTGGCGAAAGCGGATATGTCGTAGCTCATCCGGAAAATCCGGATCTCGTGTTCGGTGGTTCGTACGGTGGATATTTAACGATGTTCAATCACAAAACAAAAGAGCTTCGCGATGTAAATCCGTGGCCGGATAATCCCATGGGACATGGCGCAGAAGATTTTCGTTATCGTTTTCAATGGAATTTTCCCATTTTCTTTTCCCCTCATAAACCGTACTCGCTTCATGCGGCTGCTAATGTGCTCTTCCGTTCGACAAATAACGGCGCCAGCTGGGAAATCATCAGCCCGGATCTGACGCGCAATGACAAATCCAAGCTGGGCCCATCCGGCGGACCAATCACAAAAGACAACACGAGTGTTGAATATTACGGCACCATCTTTACTGCGCTGGAATCGCCGCACGAACCCGGAGTTTATTGGACCGGTTCCGATGATGGATTGATACACCTTTCTCAGGATGGCGGGAAAAACTGGAAAAATGTCACTCCAAAAAACATGCCGCAGTGGATTCAGGTGAACAGCATAGAAGCGCATCCCTTTGAAAAGGGAGGCCTGTACGTGGCGGCAACCATGTATAAGTCGGATGATTTCCAGCCTTATCTTTATCGCACGACCGATTTTGGACAAAGCTGGACGAAAATCACGAATGGAATTTCGAAAGATCATTTCACACGAGTGATCAGGGCCGACCGCGTGCGGCGCGGCCTGATCTATGCAGGCACCGAACGCGGCGTGTATGTCTCTTTTGACGACGGCGCGAACTGGCGATCGCTGCAAGGAAAACTACCGGTGGTACCGGTAACCGATATGGTCCAGCGAGACGAACAGCTGATAGTCGCCACGCAAGGACGCGGTTTTTGGATTCTGGATGATGTAACACCGATTCGCGAATTCAAACCGGAACTGGCCAACGCAAAATCTCATTTGTTTACTCCCCCTCGCACCTATAGAATTCCGGGCGCTTCTTCACAGGAACCTCCGCAGAAAATGGGACCGAATCCCCCGACCGGCGTCACAGTGCAATTTCTGCTGCCCAATGCAAAAGAAGAAACCCCCGTCAAACTGGAATTCCTCGGCGCCGGCAATAAGGTCCTCCGCACCTTTGAAGGAAAAGTAAAATCCAAACCGCAGAAACCCGAAGCCAAAGCATCAGGTGAAGAAAGGCCGGAAACAAAAACAACGCAGACCGTTTTGACAGAAGAAGAAAAAAGAGACAAAGAACTGGCTGAACAGGAAGAAGAAAAGAAGAAAGAAGATGTGAAGCTGGAACCGATTCCCGGGTGGAACCGTTTTTCCTGGAATCTGCAATTGGAAGGAGCAAAGAAATTTGATGGACTCATTCTGTGGAACGAAGGAGGACTCGAAGGCCCCCGGATCGTGCCTGGGAAATATCAGGTTCGATTAACCGTAGGAGAAGCCTCCCAAACAAAACCTTTCGAGGTTGTCGCAAATCCACTTTCTTCCGCATCCCAGGCGGAGTTGGAAGAGCAATTCAAATTCGTTGTGGAATCACGCGATAAGCTAACTCAAATTCATGAACAGATTGAAAAAATCCGCGCGGTTCGGGCGCAATTAACTGATCTGAAGAAACGCTTGAAATCCAACGAAAAATACAAACCGGCGATCGACGCGGCAGAGCAACTCGATAAGAAGATGACAGCAATTGAAGAAGCGCTTTACCAGACCAAAAACAAAAGCAATCAAGATCCACTGAATTTCCCTATCCGCCTGAACGACAAGCTCGCTTCGGTGACCGAAACGGCTGCCACAGGTGATTTTGCTCCCAGTGCTCAGGCAAAAACTGTGCGCGCGGAACTCTTCAAAGCAATCGACGCAGAATTACAAAAGCTAAAAACTCTCTGGGAAAAAGATCTGTCTGAGCTTAATGCCACGCTGAAACAGCTCGAAACTCCAGCGATTCTGGTGGAGATAAAATAGAGCGGCTAGCTTATCAATTCAACGAAGTTAACATAGAGGCACTGAATCACAGGGGGAAAAAACTTAATCTCTGTGCCTCTGTGTCTCTGTGTTGAATTCTTTTCTTGGCTTTACGAGCTTCCCACAGGGCCAAGGTAGCGATCGAGCCAATTGAGGACTTCGCGGATCATTTCGGCGCGCGGCGTGTTGTGACCGGTTTCATAGATCACCTGACGCTTGTCCTTTTCCGGCGTTCCCAGCAAGCGAAAGGCGGGAAGCTGAGAGGTCTCGATCGGCAAAAAGAAATCGTGCCGGCCGTTAAGCATGAGCGTGGGAATCGTAACACGCGAAACAAAATTAATCTGGTCCACTTCCGGTAAGGTTTTCTGCAAATAGAAACCACCAACGAGCAGCACATTCGCTTTCAGACGCGGCTCCAACGCGGGAAGAATCATTCCCAGCGCGCCTCCCCAGCTTGCGCCGTAAAAAGCCAGCCGTTTTGAGTCGATGTCCTTTCTTGTTTCCAAATAATCAATGGAGCGTGCCATTTCTTTGTACCAGTGGATCACGTGTTCGCGATACGCGCTCGTTGGTTTCGGATAATCGGAGTTCAACGCCTCCCCTCGCCCAAACGTGCCCTCATAAATCGGATACAGGACGGCACGTCCACTTTGAATCACGAAATCAATCCTCGCCATATTCGAATCTTGTTCGAGTTGATCGGGCGAACGAAGATAAAGAACACCTGAACCGGGAAAA
>JBKKAT010000482.1:0-4943 GCA_046714535.1 Acidobacteriota bacterium
TGCGGGGAAACAATCGAGTTTGTTCATCCCCAGATCGAGAAACTTCAAGAAAAGGTCGCCAGGCAATTCGGTTTTCGGATGACCGATCACCGGATGGAAATTTATGGTCTTTGCACAAAGTGCAATAAAAATGAAAAATAAAAAATGGGAACGACGCGACACTCCCATTTTTTTTATTTTTTATTTTTCATTTTTAATTTTGTGAATTCGGTTGTTTCCAAAACAGTTTTCGGGGAATTGACAATAAAGGTTGCAGCAATTTTATTTCGTGTTGCCCATTCATAGCCCTTAACCGGACCCATTACGTACAAAGCGGTGCTCAAAATATCGGCCACAAGAGCCTTTGGATGCCAAACAGTAACGGAGCCGAAGGGGTCGACAGGATGTCCGGTGACCGGATCGAGAATGTGATTAATCGTTCGGTTTCCCACTTTTCCCGATCGCTCCGAAAAACCACTGGTGGAAATAGATCCCGATTTTAGAAATAGCGCCTCATCTTCACTCTCCAAACGATCAGAAGGTTGAGCGATGGCAACGGACCAGGTCCTGTTTCCGTGAACCACGACCTGACCTCCAAAATCGATCATCAACGGCGACATCTTCCTTGATTCAGCAAGTTCCATGGCGCGGTCTAATGCTTCCCCCTTCCCAAAAGCGCCCGGATCGATCAAAACGTCCTTGATTTTCGTCACCGTGCTGGTTTTTGAATTCATTCTGACGTATCGAAGTCCGCTCACAGCAATCCCCTGTGAGATTTCATCTTCCGAAGGAATACGAAACGAATGATGAACGCCCCACACTTGAAGTAGCTTCCCGATTCCCGGATCGAAGGCGCCATGGGTCAGCATCATCCATTCATTTGTTTTACAGATCAGATGAAATAGCTGAGATGTCAACTTTACCGGTTGCCCGATTTCTGCCCTGTTCAAACGGGAAAGCTCGCTCTCCGGCTTCCATGTGCTGAGTTGTCTCTCAGTTGCCTCCACAGCCCGGATCAGATCTTCACTATCACGCAGAGCCGTTTCAGGATCTGACTCTAGAAGGACCAGCCGCAGCTTCGTTCCCATGGAATAAACATTGCGCTCGAACGGTTCCCCTTGAGCACGAGAAGCAAACACTGCACAGATTGCGAGCAAAATGACCTGCACCGGAATTCGATATCTTGCAGAACCATTCTGCCTGACCCGCCGTTGAGCGTACGAGGCAATTTGATGGCAAAGATAAAAGAGAGACCATAACGTGCCAGTGCCAAGATGAATCCACATAAAGACTTTTCGAAAATCGGAAATAATCACCTGAAGCAAGTATCCGGAAATCGCCATCAGTGCGAATAAAGGAATGAGAATCAAGCCGGATTTTCGGGCGGGGCGGGCCCCCGCGGCAATCTTAAACAAAATATGACCGTGCAAAATGATGCCAAAACCGACGAGCAGCAGCGGAGCTACTAATATATGAGTAGAAAGAAAGTGAGGTTCCAACGGATGGTTGACCACGCTGAACGGATCCTGCGGTTTCATCAGATAGCGCATCCATGCATAGACCAGACCGGTGATGGTGAGGACGAGAGTCGAAAGATGAAGGAGCCAGGACTCGAAACGATTCACTTCGGACTCTTCCCCTTGCGCTGCAATAGCGCATCAATCGCCATAATCCGGCGCACAGCTTCGGTCGTTGCTTTTGCCGTCAGGGTGGCACCCGTAACCGCGTGGATGTCACGTTCCAGTTTAAGATTCTCTCCGAATTGCTTGCCTTCAAACTGTTGATACCAGCGCTCCGAGGGCATGTACTCCGGGGGTTCCAGGAAAGCAACCACTTCCACCCGCTTCAAAGTGCCATCAGGATTCAATAGAATCAGCAGACTTTCCTTCTTCGTGCGAACCGTATGCGTGTCCAGATAAGCGCGACCGATTTCTTTACCGTCCCGTAACGCGCGTAGAGTGGCTACTAATACGGTAGAAACAATGGCGCCCGACGTCTTTTCCACTTCTTTTTTTTCAGCGTCCGTCAAGAAGATCACCTGAGAGCGAATCTCGGCGCCGGGAAAAGCGGCTTTTAAAGCTTCTTCCCGGCTAACCGTTTTCGCAAATAGAACATTTGCAAACAGGACCAACAAGAGCGCAAGTGTTTTCATCTAGAAGCTATAACCTAACAATATGCTGAACTGATCGACTCCACTATTTGCGTCATTGTCAAAACCAATATAATCCGCCTTCACTACGATATTCGAGATGGGCTTGTACTCCAACCCGAGGGTCCATAGAGTCTGCTCGCGAGCGGGATTCTTTAGAAATCCGGGAGGAACCTGTGATTGTGTATTCACCGATTCATACCGGACGTAAGGGGTCAGAGATTGTTCCCCTCTGCCGGCAAGAATGTTGTAGCCTGCTTCTAGATAACCCCCGTTCATCGATTCGCCAACGGATGAAGATCCGGTGAGTCCAAGGAAACTATTGAGTTCCGCGACATCATCCAGCGATGCGTGTGCGTAAAGGCCGCGAACCTGAAGCCCGTGGCGTTTGAATTCACCATGGAATTCCGCAATCCTGGTGGGAACATCCAGATCAGCCTCATTGGTTCCAAATACGATTGAATTTCCGGCAAAAAAAGATCCGCCCACAACAATTCCCGGCGAAGGATTTACATCGAGACGGCCAACAAATGCGGGGTCGCCCAGCTTGGATCGAGCACCGCTTTGCCGGCCGCTGCGCAATCCCGAAGAGGTAAAATTGGCCGCGTTGAGTCCGGCAACAATATAAGCACGATAGTTGAACATGCCGCGACCGCCGACAAAGCCGGCGCCGTTTTCTCGCCATGTGGTGGGAATGATCGCATTCTCAGTCAGAGGACGGTGCGTCCCCAGATAAGAATTCGGCTCATGAAATTCGTTGATCAATCCCATCGGCAGTAAAACCATTCCGCCACGCAACGTGATCGCGTCGTTCATGGCAAAGTCCAAATGCGCAAATTCTACCGCCACAGAACCTCCCAGATCCGTATTTGCGTGTTCAAATTCAATTTCCGAATTAAACAGAATTCGTTCATTGAAACGATAACCAAAATAAACGACTGCACGCACGAAATCGATCTGATCGGTCCGGCCTGAAGAATCTCCTGCATCCGTTTCACTGCCGAAATTCTCGTAGAGCATTTCTCCATAACCTGCGAGTGAAGGTCCTTGTTTTTTTGAGTAGACCGTGGCTGCTGAACTTCCCAGTCCGAGCGACCTTCTTTTGGATTCGTCCACTTCCATTTCTTCAGATTCTCCACTGCGTAACTTCTCAACTTCAGCCGCCAGGATCTCTAATTGCCGTTTGAGCTCCTCCATCGCCGCAGAATCCGGAGTGCCGGTCACGGTTGCCAGCTGCCGCTCCAATTGTTCAATCCTTTCTTCCAGTTTCTTGATTTTCTCCTCTTGTGTTTCTGCCAATGCGAATGAAACAGAGAAAATAAATATTAGTCCCAAAAACACGCCCTTTAACATTAGACTCTGCCTCCAATATTGAAAATTATTTTCATAATCGTTTTCAGAATTTGAGAGTATACCTTCAGAAAAAGTACTCTGTCAAGGGGACGAATTGACGTTGACACTAAATGTTGTACGACTTTATAATTACGATCTTATGTTGTCGAACGAAATGAGACGTTCGAAGAGAACGAATCCATTTCACTTTTTGAGTAGAGGCAGATGAGAGGGATTCGAACTCACAAACCTCCTGTCGATCATTCCGTGTCTCTCCCTTCTCCCGGCAGATTGAGCAGCCGCGTTCTTGTTTTAAACGCAACCTATGAACCCGTTCACATTTGCAATGTTTACCGCGCGATTGTTATGATTTTTAAAGGCGTCGCGGTTATGCAGGAACAGGGCCTTTTTCATCTTCGGTCTGTGAGCTCAAGTTATCCCGCTCCTTCTGTAATCCGGTTGATTCATTATGTTCACATTCCGTTTCGCAAGAAGCTAGCTTCGAAAAACAACATCCTGATCCGGGACCGCTTTTCTTGTCAGTACTGCGGAAAACCTCTCAAGTCACAGGAAGTAACTCTCGATCACATTGTTCCGAAATCGCGCGGCGGAGAATCGAACTGGGAGAACCTGGCTGCCTGCTGCCCGAGTTGCAATGTGCAGAAAGGAAGCCGTCTGCCGGAAGAAGCCGGACTAACATTGCTGAAGGATCCACGGAAAGGGTCCACTTATCACTTCATTCATTTGCTTCGGCATTATGGAAGCGTGGATGAAAAATGGAAGAAGTATCTTTTCTACTCATAGATTATGGCATCAACTGCTACAAAAGTTGTCTTGATCGGCTGCGGTACGGTTCTGATTGTCGGAATCATCGTGATCGCTGCGGGTGGATTCTTTGTGCGCAGCAAGTTTAAAGAATTCACTCAAGGAACGGGCGACCAGGAAAAGATCACGAAACAGTTGAGTCAGGATTATCCCTTCACTCCGCCCGCCACTGGAGTGATTACCGAAAAACAACTGCAAAGGTTTCTCGCAGCACGCAAACAGATTTACTCCGTTTATCAGCGTTATGAGGGCGAGTTCAAAAAACTGGAAAATAAGGACCAGGATCTTTCGGTTCTAACGAAAGGATGGAGCTTCTGGAAAGACCTTCGAAAAGAGCACGCAAACGCGCTCACGGCGCAGAAGATGTCGCCCGAAGAATATCAATACATCGTGAATGCCGTATATAAAACATGGGCCGCAGCCGGAACAAAAGAAGCAATGAAGGATCAATCTTTCAGCGATACAGCAGAAAAACATTTGCGCGACCTGATTGAATCCATCGATAAGCAATTGAAGGACCCGGCGACCCCGGACTCTACAAAACAAACTCTTCAAAAAACGCGGGAGGAATTGCAATCGCAGTTGGACAACTTATCCAAAAATTCTGCGATTAGAAAGATGGACTCCACGCTGGAATCGGTCCCACCGGAAAACCTTG
>JBKKAT010000483.1:0-3238 GCA_046714535.1 Acidobacteriota bacterium
GTGGTGAAACGCATGAGGGATATGGCTGGGGTAGCTGGAGAAATCGCAGCGATCAATGGCTCGTTCACTTGTTCCCGATGGAGAAGTGAGCAACGCCGACTTCATTTAGCCTGGCATTGCGGCCTAAATAAAGCCGGCGGTCCGTACGTCTACGCTCCATAATATGTTAAAATTCTAAACTTGGTTGCGATGAGAATCTCTCTATCTGTTCTCGCATTTCTCCTGTTTTTTGGTTGCGGTAATAACTCGGATATTGCGCCGTCCGCGCCGCGGATTATCAACCTCAACGTTGAACCGCAGGTAATCTGCGTCGGGAGCACAGCCAGCATCCAGTTTACATTGACAGATCCGAATGACGATGAAGTCGTTTGGGGCGCAGCGCTCAGCACCGGCGAACATGGAGGCGTCAGCCCGGCTCTCGGAAACGTTCCTAGCGGAACCACCGTAACAACACATTTTGATGCAGCGACTTCGGGCCGGCATAATCATCAGGTCAAGCTAAAAATTGTTGCCACGGATATTGGAGGTCTTAAAGCTGAACCGATAGAAGTAGACCTTTTTGTTTTCAACTGCTGAAACCCCCTTCCTGGCCTACCCCTTGAATCTTAAGGGAAATGTGCACAACCTTGCCACACTGATTCATAAGATGTTAAAAAAAGTTCCCATCCTCTTCTTAACCGCTTATCCGAAAGAAGATTTTCCTCATCTTTCGAGTATTGACCCCGATTTCTATTCCTATTTGACAAAACCGTATGATGCGAAGGAGTTGTCCGGAGTTCTGGAAACACTTCCAGCAAGGTGACATCGGCAGGAACCCAGCTGAAATATTGCTATTCCTGACAGAAAAACTTAAGATGTTCCCTGCCCTATGGAAATTTTTATCTTCTTAGTTTTGCACTGGTTCGCTTCCCTGTTTTTTCAGACTTTTTTCCATCACCGGTACGCTGCTCACCGGATGTTTACGATGTCCAGATTCTGGGAAAAGTGTTTTTTCATCTTTTCCTTTGTGGCGCAAGGAGCATCGTACTTAAAACCATCCGCTTATGCGATCCTGCACAGGCAACATCACGCACACAGTGATACGGAAAAAGACCCTCACTCGCCTCATTATTCAGGTGATGTGATCAGAATGATGTACAAGACGAAAGTGGTTTATCACGATCTTGTACGTTCCACCAGTGAAGAGCCGGAACCGCCGGAGTGGGAATCGTTCGACCGCATAGCCGATTCGATGTACGTTCGCATTTTGTGGGGCGTTCTTTACACCACATTTTATTTTTATTACATGACGAATTTCTGGGTTCTTCTACTCCTCCCCGTTCACTATCTGATGGGAGTCTTTCACGGAGCGATAGTGAATTGGTGCGGGCATAAATACGGTTACAGAACCTTTGCGAATACCGACCATTCCCGAAATACTCTCGTTGTTGATTTGTTGATGTTTGGTGAGTTGTATCAAAACAATCATCACAGGTTCCCCAATCGGGCAAATTTCGCTTATCGCTGGTTCGAATTTGATCCGGTTTATCCTTTTGTGCGGCTCTTCCACTCGCTGCGCATCATCAAATTGACTCCTCTTGCGATGACCATCTGATATTCACCACAGAGTCACGGAGAGCGCGAGACCTCAAAAAGCCGAATTTTAATTCCGTGTCCTCTGTGACTCTGTGATAAAAAATCAACGTCTTTCATGCTCACAATGTATCCAAACGGGATGAAAGAACAGTGTAAAAAATCCCTTGCTGTCTGTCCTGTGTGTGAATACTCCCATTTGCGTCGAAGATCAGAGAACAGCGATGCAGCAGCAAATCACGGATCTCGGGATTCAACACCGGTTGGTGACACACTATACATCTTTCGTTGCGGTTGATGAATCCCGCGTTGTGGGCAATGGAAATCCTCTCAGGATTATGCAACCCGTGGAGTTACCGAAAAGTGCCAGCTATGAAGGCAATTTTGGCGAACAACCAGTCGGACAGACGATGAAGATTCATTCGTGGGGACTTTATTTGCAAGCAACTCAATCAGGAAAGATTTTGATTTGTCATGTTGAGCCGACTGCTGTTGCCGCGCGTTCGGGAATCAAACGAGGAGCAATTCTAAAGAGCATCAACCGAACGCTTGTTCATGATCTAATGCATTTGAACGGATTATTGCTTCAAACGGGCGGGAAGAACGTGCATCTTGAATTCGTCAGTGGCAACACGGTTCTGTTGCCTGTCCCCTAAGCGTAATCTTTGCGCAAGACTTTGCGAATCTCTTTCAAGAGCGCATTCTTGGAAACGGGTTTTTGTAAAAAGTTGCTGTTCGGCTGTGAGATCTCTTCATCTCCCGCGAAATTTGCCGTAGATCCGGAAAGGTAGAGGACACGAAGGTCTGGCCTATCCTGCTTGAGCCGCCTGGAAAGCTGCGGACCTCTCATTTTGGGCATCATGATGTCGGTGATCAGTACGTGGATTTCAGCGGGAAAATGTTCACATAGATCTATGGCCGCGATGGGATCGCTTGCATCAAGCACCTTATACCCGTAGAACTCTAGAATGCCCACCATCGCTGCACGCGCAGCAGAATTGTCATCCACTAAAAGGATTGTTTCGCCCAGGTGTTCCTCTTCTTTTTCGGTGACAGATTCCACATGCGCTTCGAAATCCTGTTCCGCTTTAGGAAGATAGATCCTGAAACTTGTTCCACTTCCGAGCTCACTGGAGACAGAAATATGACCGTGGCTCTGCTTGATGATCCCGTACACCGTGGCCAGCCCGAGACCGGTTCCTTTTCCTACGTCTCTCGTTGTAAAAAACGGCTCGAAAACGCGCGATGCCGTCTCCGGATCCATACCGCAACCGTTGTCGGTCACAGTAAGAACAACATGTTCACCATTCTCGCAATTCGGATACGGCTTCTCTCCGGAGGGTCCTACGACAATATTAGAAGTTTCAACGATCAATTTACCACCTTTTGGCATGGCGCTTCTTGCATTTGCCGTCAAGTTGATAACCACTTGCTCGAGTTGATTTGGATCGATGAAGATCTTGCAGGTTGACTCTCCGGGAATCATGATGAACTCAATATCATCGCCGAGTAACCGCGAAACCAGGTCGTTCATTTTTGCCAGCTCCGCATTCAAATCTAAAACTTTACTGGATAGTACTTGTTTGCGGCTGAAAGCTAATAATTGTTGCGTCAGCGAAGCGCCACGGCTTGCAGCATGACGAATCTCGTTGAGGTCCTGCTGCAC
>JBKKAT010000484.1:0-5030 GCA_046714535.1 Acidobacteriota bacterium
GGACTGTAATGCGGATTGGATGCGTTTGCGTTGACCGCAACGATGGCCGGATGATCTGCGGTTAGATTCTTCTTTTCAAATAGCTCCCACATGAACTGCTGCACATCATGTTCGGTAATCGCTTTGGCTTCGCGCATGTTTTCAGAAATGAAACGGAAACCTTCATTCTTTGTATCATCCACACGTTTTACCGCTTCAAAATGGGATTTCGTTTGTTCCTCATCCCAACGCGCTTCAAATAATTGCACCAGATCGCCCGATGAAATCACGCGAACTCCCGTCTTTCGCACGAGTTCAAGCGTGCCGGAATCCACCATAGAAATGTAAGGGATATCGTTTTCCGGGGAATATTCCATTGCAATTGTCTGTTTCCCATTTAGCACTTCAGACAGAATGCGATGCAGGTCCTGCCAGCTGCGAAAAATGAACTTTTCTCCAGGAAGATGATCGAGCGTTTCTGCTTGAATTGCATGGACGATCTTCGAAGGATTTCCATTCGTAGGGATGAAATAAAACCACCGGCGCGTCGCGAGTTTGTCCCCGAGTTTTACAATGTGACGCGCTATGACATTGCTGCCGCGAAAATCATACAGAAGCCAGCCATCCAGACTTTCTTCCGCCATCGCTTTTTGGATCTGTTCCAGAACGATCATTCTTCTTTCAACTCCCTGGACATCAATTGCAAAATGGCGGCGCGAGGATCATGCCCCTCGTAAATCACTTTGTATACCTGTTCCGTAATGGGCATCGCTACGTCCAATTTCCCGGCCAGCTGATAAATCGCCTGCGTGGTACGCACCCCTTCCGCTACCATTCGCATTTGACTGACGATCTCTTCAATCTTCTTACCCCGGCCGAGCTCGATTCCCACATGCCGGTTTCTGCTGAGGTGTCCCGTGCAGGTCAGAATCAGATCGCCCAGGCCGGCCAAACCGGAGAGCGTCGCCGGATTCGCGCCGAGACGCACCGCAAAACGATTCAACTCGGCCAGTCCGCGAGTGATTAAACCAGAAAGTGTATTGTAGCCATACCCGAGCCCACTGACAACGCCCGCTGCGATTGCAATAATGTTTTTAATGCTTGCTCCGACTTCAATACCCAGCACATCCGGATTGTAGTAAAGCCTGAAATAATGAGAACGTAAATCATTTTGAATCTGTTTCCCGATTTCACGGTTTTCTGTGCCGATCACGACCGCAGTCGGATCGTGTTGTGCCACTTCTTTTGCAAAACTCGGACCGGAAAGCACGGAAAATTGGAACTGATCTCCGCTCATTTCCTGAATGATTTCGGAAATTCTTTTCATTGTTTCCGGCTCCATCCCTTTGATGCAACTGATAAGCACCGCTCCCGGTTTCCAATGATGCTGAAATCTTTTGAAGGTGGTTCGAAAATGCACGGAGGGGACAACAAGCAGCGAATAATCAGAGTCAGCCACACAGGATTCATCGGATGTAATTTCGATTCCATCCGGGAGAGGAAAACCGGGCAGGTAGAGGTTGTTTACTCTGTCTTCAACAAGAGCGCGTCGAGTGTCCGGACTATGCACCCATAGACGAACCCTGTGCCCGCATTGTCGCGCATGGATCGCCAGGGCTGTTCCCCAGCTACCGGCGCCGATCACCGTAATGATTTTAGACATCCTTATGTTCGCCCATCCTCCTTTCGGTTCCCTTGATCAATCTCTGTATATTCGGACGATGTCGAAAGATAATCAAGGAGGCACAAATGGCGCCCCAAATCACAACTCCCCGTTCCGAACCAAACAGCCATGCAAAGACGGGAAACATCCCCGACGCAAGTATCGAGCTCACGGATACAATTCGCACGATTGCAAGAGCAAGGATGAATAACCCGATACTGGACAGGATTCCAAAAGGAGAGAGCGTGAGAAATGCACCTGCACCGGTGGACCCGCTTTTGCCTCCGCGAAATCCAAGAAAAACGGGATAGGCATGACCCAGCATTGCAAAGAATCCCGCCGCCGCACCGCCACTTGTTTCGCCCAGGAAATATCGTCCGAGTAACACCGCCGTTGCTCCTTTCGCTACGTCTAGAAGGAGAGTAATCAGCCCTACAGTCTTACCTGCCGTTCTCATCACATTTGTGGCGCCTACGTTTCCGCTCCCCATCTCGCGGATATCCCGGCCCGTTTTCAACTTCGCAAATAGATACGGAAACGGAATCGAACCAAGTAAATACGCCCCGACAAAAACAAGAAGCTCCATTTTTAACAAAAGTTAACAAAGGGAACGAAGATTTAAACTCTTTGTTATCTTCGTTACCTTTTGTTCAAATTGAAGTCTTTTAGCGCATGATATTCGGCGCCTTGCGGACGCAGAATGCTTTCATAAAGTGAAAAGCTGTTTGCGGTGAAGCTGCCAAAATCTTTGTTCGCAAATTGTTCTGTTTCTTTTGCCAGAGGCAAAAGTCCCCGGTTATCTTTGAATCTTGCGAGAGTTAAGTGCGGACTGTAAGCCCGGTTCTCCTTTTCGAATCCCAGTTTTGCCATTTTTTCTTCCATCTCTTGCTGTAGTGGTATCAACTCCGGAGCATTTACTCCCATCCAGAGAACATTGGGTCTGCGAGCGTTCGGGAAAAATCCGCACCCGCGAGCTTGAACGGAAACCGCAAATTGATTTTTTGCAGCACTGGCTAAAGTTTCTGTAATCTCCGGGATTTGATCCGGATCCACATATCCCAAGAATTTTAAAGTCAAGTGAATTCCTTTTACATGGACCCATTTTGCGTCACGCGCAAAGGATTTCAGTTGTTTTTGCAGTTGTTCTAGTTCGGCCCGAATAGACTCGGGCAATCCGATGGCGACAAACAGGCGTTTCTTACTCAAGCAATTTTAATCTCAGCAGATTGAGGGCTGCCTGCGTGGATGAAAAACGGATTCGCGCACGGCTGCCGATGAAACGGTATTCTTTTACCAATGTTTCTTTTTCACCGGACAAACCAATGAAGACAAGTCCCACCGGTTTTTCCGTTGTGCCACCATCCGGCCCCGCGATTCCGGTGATCGACAAACCATAGTCCGCTTTTGCGAGCGTGCGAACTCCATTGGCCATAGACCTGGCCACCTGTTCGCTCACTGCGCCAGCTGATTGAATCAGATCGTCCGGGACGCTCAGGAGCTTCACTTTCACTTCATTGCTATAGGTTACGACGCCGCAATCAAAATATTCCGAACTTCCCGCATTTCTTGTGATTCTTTCTGCGAGCAGTCCTCCCGTGCAGGATTCGGCTACTGCCACCCGCCGGCCACGCTGTTTGAGAAGTCTGCCAACCACTGCTTCCATCGTTTCCAAATCTTCTGCGTAAATCCAGGTGCCCAGAATCGCGCGAACTTCTGCCGCTGCACTCACAAGCTCATCCGAAGCATTTTCCGGAGCAAGCAAATGAACTTCTATTTCAGATGGCGCAGCGAGAATCGTGTATTGCACATCACGTAAGCCGCTGGTGACCGGTTTTAACATTTCATCGACCTGCGATTCCGGCAGCATGCCGACTCGAAAAACTTTTCGTTGATACGGTTGCTCTTTTCGCAGCAAGGGCAAGCCATATTTTTCCCACATCGGTTCCAATTCGAAGGGTGGCCCTGGAAGCAGAAATATTTGTTTGCCCGAAGTTTCAAGATAGACACCCGGAGCGGATCCGTGATGATTCGGTAGTGAAATAGCACCCTGAGGAACCATTGCCTGTTTGCGGTTAGACTCCGGCATGTTGCGTCCGAATTTGCGAAACCGTTCTTCGATTTCGGCCACAAGCTGCGGATCGAGATTCATCGGGATTTGCAGGAATGCGCAAAGTGCCTCGCGCGTTAGATCGTCAATCGTGGGCCCCAATCCTCCGGAGCATAGAATGACATCGCTTCGCTGAAAGGCTGTGCCGAATGCAAATACGAGCGAGTCGAGTTCATCCCCAACAATTGTTTTTGCTACAACGCGTATGCCCTGTTCTTCCAGAGACCTGGTCAGGTAAAGTGAGTTTGTGTCGGACCGGAAAGGGCTCAACAGCTCCGATCCGATCGCAATAATTTCCGCTCTAATCATAAAAATTCAACACAGAGACACAGAGGCACAGAGTTAGAATATAGAATATTTTTCATAGTTTCTCTGTGACTCTGTGTCTCTGTGTTAAAAGAGTCTTTGCCAGATGTAAACGGCGCCATGCATCAAGATACAACCATAAATGCCGACAAGCACGTCGTCACTCATGATGCCCCATCCGCGGGGCAACCGTTCCGCCTGGCGGGCGGGAACCGGTTTGACGATATCCAGAAACCGGAACAGGACAAATCCTGCGAGAACATACAACCAATTAGGCGGAATCAAAAACAAAGTAATGAGCTGTCCCGCGACTTCATCAATGACCACAAAAGAAGGATCAACAATGCCTGATCCCTTTTCGGCTTTTCCGGCAGCCCAAACTCCTGCGGCAGTTATAACGACTACCACCGCAAGATAAATCTGCCAGGATGGAAACGATTGAAGAAGAAAGTACAGAATCAACCCGGCGAGTGATCCGAAAGTTCCGGGAATGACGGGAACAAATCCAACGTAGAAGAAAGATGCGATCGCTTTTGCTACGCGCATAGATTCAGTGCTGAGTTCCGGGTGCTGAGTGCTGAGTACTGAGAACAGAGTTTGATTAGGATCTCAGCACTCAGCACTTTGCACTCAGCACTCATAAAAGGGAGACCGCACGGGCAAGTTCGAGAAAAAAGCCGGGGAAAAGACCAAGCGAGATTGTTCCCCAAACGGTGAGAATTAACGTGACTATCAAAGGAAGTGCAATTCTGGAAACCGGAACCACAATAGTTTCCTTTTCGGGAGTAAACATAACAATGACAATTCTCAGATAATAGTAGAAAGAGATGGCGCTATTGAGGACCGCAAGAATAACGGCCCAAACATGTCCTTCCTGCAATACCGCGCGAAAGAGGTAGAACTTCCCGAAGAATCCTGCCGTTGGCGGTAAACCACCCAGCGAAACCAGGAATAACATCATGCACAGTGCCAGGA
>JBKKAT010000485.1:0-2707 GCA_046714535.1 Acidobacteriota bacterium
AGTTTGAGCTTTGCAATTTCCTGATCGATTCTTTCTGGCACAACGTAGACTTGCTTTTTCATTGTTTTCGCATTAGCAAGAAGATACTCAACAGAAAGCGCCTGATTTGCAAAACTCATGTCCATCACCATCGCCGGATGGCCTTCCGCGGCTGATAAATTCACGAGCCGGCCTTCGGCGAGCAAGTAAATTTTGCGTCCATCTTTTGTGTTGAACTCTTCAACAAAATCGCGCATTGTGCGGCGTTCGACGCTCATGGCTTCGAGCGCGGGAATATCGATCTCCACATTAAAATGCCCGGAATTGCTGATAATCGCTCCATTTTTCATGGAATCAAAATGATGTTTTTGCAGGACGCCTTTGTTACCGGTGACCGTGACAAAGACATTTCCGATTTTTGCGGCTTCATCCATGCCCATCACTTCAAAACCATCCATGACAGCTTCGAGTGCGCGCAATGGATTTATTTCGGTAACGATCACATGCGCTCCGAGACCTTTTGCGCGTTGTGCAACGCCTTTACCGCACCAGCCGTAACCGGCGATGACCACGCGTTGTCCTGCAATGAGCACGTTTGTCGCGCGAATGATTCCGTCGATGGTGCTTTGTCCGGTGCCGTACCGGTTGTCGAACATGTGCTTTGTATTTGCGTCATTCACGGCAATGATCGGATAACGCAAAACTCCGTCTGCAGCCATGCTGCGCAAACGAATGATCCCGGTCGTTGTTTCTTCCGTACCGCAAATCACACTATCCAGTAAGTTCGTAAGCTTCGAATGAAGAACGCTCACAAGATCGGCGCCATCATCCATTGTTACTTGCGGAGAATGAGAAAGCGCGGAAACGATGTGCTTGTAATAGGTATCGTTGTCTTCTCCTTTGATCGCAAAGGTAGGAATATGGTGATTCTTCACAAGTGCCGAGGCAACATCATCCTGTGTGGAAAGTGGATTGGAAGCGCAAAGCTGAATTTCTGCGCCGCCGGCTTGCAAAACCAGCATGAGATTCGCCGTTTCCGTTGTCACGTGCAGGCAAGCGGCAATGCGCACGCCGGCAAGAGGTTTTTCTTTTGCAAATCGGTCTTTGATCGCCATCAGAACCGGCATGTTCTGCCAGGCCCATTCCATGCGAAGTTCACCTTTTTCAGCAAGACTAATATCTTTCACATCGTATTCCATGATTTTCTCCAAAGTATTTTTTTTTGCCACTTCTATCCCGGAGGGCGGGCCTCAGTGCCCGCCATGGCGGCCAGAGGCGGCCGCCCTCCGAATAAAGGGAGAGGATTATTTGGCGACCGCTTGATGCTCCAAAGCTTTCGATAAATCTTCAGCCTTGTCCGTCTTTTCCCACGAAAAACTATCTTCTGTGCGGCCGAAATGACCATACGCAGCAGTTTTCTTATAAATCGGACGTCTCAAATCCAAAGTCTCGATAATTCCTTTCGGCGTCAGATTAAAATATTCGCGCACCAGATTCGGCAATTTGCTTTCATCCACACGCGCAGTTCCAAATGTTTCAACCAGCACACTGACCGGTTCAGCAATGCCAATCGCGTAAGCGAGTTGGATCTGTGCGCGATCACAAAGCCCGGACGCGACGAGATTTTTTGCGATGTAACGGGCCATGTAGGTGGCTGAACGATCCACCTTTGTCGGATCTTTTCCGGAAAACGCGCCGCCGCCATGCGGAGCCATTCCACCGTAAGTATCCACAATAATTTTCCGGCCTGTTAATCCTGTATCACCATGAGGTCCACCAATTTCAAAACGGCCGGTAGGATTGAAATAGTATTTGGTTTGTGAATCGAGTAAATCCGAAGCGATCACTTGAGGAATCACATGATCCCGCAGATCGGAAGCAATTTTTGCTTGATCCACACTCGGGCTATGTTGAATCGATACAACTATCGTATCGATGCGAACCGGCTTGCCGTTTTCATATTCCACGGTAACCTGTGATTTGCCATCAGGACGTGACCATTCCAGAGCACCGGATTTTCTCAATTCGGATACTTTCCGCACCAACTTGTGCGCCATCATGATCGGCATCGGCATCAACTCAGCGGTTTCCCGGCAGGCAAATCCAAACATCATTCCCTGATCTCCGGCACCACCGGTATCCACACCCATTGCAATGTCTGGCGACTGTTCCTGAACAGTTGAAATCACCGCGCACGTATCGCAGTCAAATCCATATTTTGCGCGCGTATATCCCACGTCACGAATCGTATCGCGGACAACTTTCGTAAAATCCACATAACAATCTGTGGTAATTTCACCGGCAATGACCGCGCAACCAGTCGTTACCAAAGTTTCACATGCTACGCGCCCTTTTGGATCCTGTTCTAAGACACTATCCAAAATTGCATCTGAAATCTGATCGGCAATTTTATCGGGATGACCTTCTGTCACCGATTCAGATGTAAACAAACAACGTCCATTCTGTATCATTTTCGATTTTCCTCCGCGCTCCATGAGGCTGGGCTCGACGCCCCCTCCCTGTGGATAAAAGAGTTTTACCCTATCACAACAGAACGAATAGTTCAAGATGTTGAAAGGGTTTAAGGTTCAAGGTGTTTTCACCAGCTGTTTCGCCAGTGTCAATTGTGAATCGCGATCGGGCGCTTCTCCATTGAGCCGTGCCCGCAAAACATGATCCAGGATTTCTTTGATCTCAGGTCCGGGACTTACACCGAATCGCAGCACAT
>JBKKAT010000486.1:0-3040 GCA_046714535.1 Acidobacteriota bacterium
TTGAGCACGATGAACTGATTGGATTGTGGCGGGTGCATCACGTTCGGATGGTGGAACGCATGATTGGGAATAAGATCGGAACCGGAGGAAGCGAAGGGGTCCGTAATCTAAGCACGACTCTGATGAAAAAGTGTTTCAAGGAGCTCTGGGACATGCGAAGCATGCTGGGTGAAAAATAAATCAGCGATAAAAAGCATCCAAAGCTGTTATGAACAACGAACCACAAAGACGCAAGATTAAAGAATTAGAAGTAATGGTGGCGGATATCGTTTATGAAACTCCGGACACCCGAACGCTTGTCCTGTTTTCTGGAAATGATTTGTTGGAATATCAGCCCGGCCATTTTCTCACTATTGCGCCTCAACAATTCGCGGCATTGGAGCGATGGACTACTTATCTAGAACACATTAAGGGGAAAAAAGAGCCGCCACGGGCGTATTCCATAACCAGCGCACCGTACGAAAAACATCTCGCCATCACGGTAAAGGAAGAACGCTACGTTCCGGGAAGCACGCTTTACCCTCCCTTGCTTTCACCCATTCTCGCGTTACGCACTTCTCCCGGAACCAGAATGATCATCACCGGCTTTACCGGTCCGTATACGCTTCCTGAGGACGCAGAATCTTCAACAGATCATATCCTGCACATTTGCGCCGGAAGTGGAATCGTTCCCAGTTACAGCATCATTAAACAGAGCATTCATCACCAGAGAAAACTGAAACACACCTTGATTTACAGTAACAAGTCCTGGTCCGATACGATCTTCGGAAACGCTCTTCTGGAATTGCAAAAGAAACATCCAGAGCAATTTCGCGTTATCTTCACCGTTACGCGAGAAACCGAACCGGCCGTTTGCCAGGCATATCAGTTAATTCCAGGCAGGATCACAAAAGAAATCATTCAGGAACACACGAGTGATGTTTCTCATCAACTCGTTTTCGTTTGTGGTCCCAGCATTTCTGCTTACGATAAACAAGCAGCGAAGAAAAATAATGTTGAACCCAAACCGCGTTTCATGGAATCGGTTCTACAGTACTTAAAAGAAATCGGTTTTCCTCCGAACCGGATCAAAAAAGAAAGCTATGGCTAGAGTGCCTGAACGATGAGTCATCAATGGCACGAAAAAACATGGAAAGAGATTGAAACGCACAAACCGGACGTAGCCCTGCTTCCGGTCGGATCTACTGAAGCGCACGGTCCTCATCTTCCACTTTCGACTGACTCGATTATTTCGCAAGAAATGGCAAGGCGCGCGGCGTTGGATCTCCAGCGGCAAAACGTTCACGCATTAATCCTGCCCTGCCTTGACTATGCGATTACAGATTTCAGCAAAGATTTTTCCGGCACCATCAGCATTCGGAAAGAAACATTTCAAAGCCTGCTTCAGGACATTGCGGACAATGTAGCAGCGCAATCGATTCCTCTGCTTTGCATCGTCAATTCGCATCTTGAACCGGATCACATTCGGGCCATTCAAGAGTTCTGCGACACCTACAAGAAACTTCCTGTGATATTTCCAGACAAAACCAAAAAACCATGGGGATCGTTATTGACAGCAGAATTCAAGCAGGGAGCCTGTCATGCAGGGAGTTATGAAACATCACTTATTCTTTCCGTGCAAGAAGAACTGGTGCGAAGCGAAAGAAAAGAATTGCCGCCAAATCCTGTGAATCTCGCCAAACTCATGAGGGATGGCGTGAAAAACTTCCGGGATGCCGGAGCCGATCAAGCCTATTTTGGCGATCCGGCCGGAGCCACCAAAGAAGAAGGCGAACAAACCTATCAAGTTCTGACAAAAATGATTGCAGAAACCGTGTTAGATTATCTTAAGAAACATGAACCGCAGCGTTGAAATAGGTTCTTGTCTGAGTAGAAGCTGGGCTCTCTATAAGAGAGAATTCGGACTCATTTTCTTTACCACCCTCGTGGTGAATATCGCATCCTCCGCTGCCAGCGGGATTCCTTACATTGGAATCCTGATTGGTCTCGCTCTGAATGGCGTGTTATTCGGAGGATTGTATTGGTTTTACCTCAAGTTGATCCGGGGCCAAAAAGCGGAACTGGCCGATGCTTTCGCGGGATTTCAGACTGCTTTCATTCCGTTGATGCTTGCAAGCGCAGTTAGCGGAATTCTGACACTGCTTGCCGCCGGGATCGTCGCGATCCCGATGCTGATTACGGTAATTCCGCTGCTTATCAAATTTTCGAAAGATCCCGAGCTAGCTCCCGATATATTACTTCCAGCACTGGGCGTCGGTTCGATCCTCAACATTTTTTTTTGCGTTCTGGTTGCAATGGTTCTTTATGGTTTGTGGGCGTTTGCATTTCCGCTGATTATTGACAAGCGAATGCAATTCTGGGAAGCAATGGAAACCAGCCGCAAAGCGGTGCTGAGCAACTTTGTAAGCATTTTTGTCCTGTTTCTCGTCGGTGGTTTGCTGGCAATATTCGGTCTCATCGCCTGCTGCATAGGTGTGTTCTTTACAATACCCATTTTCTTCGGGTCGGTTGCTTACGCTTACGAAGATTTGTTCGGCAACAGCGAAAGTCCTCTCAAATAATGGACAATTGTCAGTAGTTTAGGTAATCCCGGACCCCTCCCTCACTTTTCTTCTCTCAGATGGAACAACTGGTACCGAATTTGCATCTAATACTTGTTCGGAGGGATGAAAATGAAAGGACAACGAAGCAAAGACAGATACAAGTTAGGTGATTTGATTGTAGCCCTGTTTGAAGAATCCAGAAGACTGACGACTGATCGCGCCGAGCAAACGGTTCTGGTCTATGCTGCCCTGAAAGATTTACTCAAGGGTAAAGTGCGTCCGGCACATCCCATCGTACTAAGAGTGCCAAAGTAATGAGTAATGAGAGCAATGAGAATTTGCTAGTACTCATGACTCATCACTCATTACTCATTACTTTTTTTCATGGCTCTTCTTTAGCAGCCCGCTGATGAGCAGGGCATTGGCCCACAATGCCCTGCGTTACTTTTAAAATCCAAATATCAACTTACAATATCCAAATAATTTACATATCCCAT
>JBKKAT010000487.1:0-3792 GCA_046714535.1 Acidobacteriota bacterium
GTTTCAATGATCACCCCATTTGGATTGCTCAAATTTGCAAAGAATGTCTCATTTAGTTCGTAGAGAGCATCCCCATTTACAGTTACCGGAATCGTTTGAGTCAGTGGTCCTCCGGCAGAGAAAACTACCTGTTGTGATTTTGTATCGTAATCCGACCCCGCTTGCGCGGTATTATCCGCGGTGTCAAATTGAACGCTCACATCTTGTGGACTTTGACCGGAAAGCGTTAGAACAAAATTGATCGTGGTCTGGAAATTACCCTCCGAAACGGCATCGCCCGTCATGGAGATGGATACGCTCGGTAGTGGATTCACAATCACTTCAGTTGTGGAAACTGCTGAGGTGCATCCATCTTCCGTAACTGTAACCGAATAAGTACCGGATGCTGCAACCGTAACATTGTCAATGGTTGGATTCTGCTCGTCCGAGGCAAAATCGTTTGGGCCTGTCCAGTTGTAAGATACAGAAGGGGAGCCGCTCGCAGTAAGTAACAAATCGTCCCCTTCAAGAACCGGACTGTTGCTGCTTGCAGTAGTTTGCGGAATGGTATTTGCCGTGACCTGATGGCTAACTATAGTTTGACACCCATTTGGACTGGTAACTGTTAGATCGTAGATTGTGTCTACCAGTGGCGCGACAGAAATAGAAGAAGTTGTTTGACCGGTGCTCCACAAGTATGTGTTACCGGCATCTTCATTGGTCCACGATCCAGGAATGTCACTGATGTTGTTAAACGAGAGCTGGACGAGCCCCGTTCCATCCACATTGATCACGAATATGTCAAAATCTCCGCCGTCTCGCGTACTGCCGAATACGATTTTCTGACCATCCGGCGACCATTTTGGATGATCATCGTAACCGGGATGATTCGTAACGTCGCGTTGATTCGAACCATCCGCGTTCATCACATAAACTTCTGCATTTCCGTCGCGGCCGGTGGTAAACAGGATTGAAGAGCCATCGGGAGACCATTTCGCCCCCGCTCCCGGCGCAATGCGCACTTCATTTGTACCGTCAGAATCCATAACGTAAATATCGGTACTCCCGTTTCTGATAGCAGAAAAAAGGATTTTGCTTCCATCAGGTGAAAAGGAGAACCCTATTTCAGGGTCCGGTGTTTGTGTGACTGCGTGTACGCCCGTGCCGTCAGCGTTCATCATATAGATATCCAGGTTCTTGCCAAATAGAATCTTAGACCCATCGGACGACCAGGTGGGACCCGACTCTTGACCTCCGCTGTTTGTGACATTCACTTCCCCCGTTCCATCGGCGTTTATGACGAAAAGATCCAAAATGAAATTCGGCGGCCGGTAACTATCGAAGACGATCTTTCTTCCATCGTTGGACATTGAGGGGTGCTGATTTGTTAGATTGAGGTTCGTTACTTGAAAAACATCACTCCCGTCCGGTTTCATCGTAAAGATATTTGTCCAACCGCTCCCCCGTTCACTGGAAAACGTAATTCTGGTTGAGGAAGATAAAGCATGCAAACCGACTGAAGATCCTGAACATGTCTGAGATGGACCAATGATCGAGACTACGGGCGGACTATTTACTGTGACTTCATGCTCATCGGATCCATGGGAACCGTCCGAAGTTGTGACCGCAACGGCATAAGTTGTCGTTTCGACCGGGCTCACATTAATCGTTTGAGTTGACTCTCCTGTTGACCATGAGTAAACGGCGAAGCCACTGCCGGCATCCAGAGTTATGCTGGATTCTCCGCAAACTTGAGACGGCCCGGTTATGTTCACATTGACGACTGGCGTAGGATCACAATCATCAGGGATACCATCTGTATCAGTATCCCCATGCGCGATCAACGGATATATATCCACTGCATCACTACAGCCATCATTGTCATCATCCGCATCGCACGCATCACCCTGAGCGTCACCATCTGCGTTTTCTTGATTCGGATTTGGCGTACTAGGACAGTTGTCAGTAGAATCCGGCTCTCCATCGCCATCAGAATCAACAACACCTTCATTGATCGTGAAAGTTTGAGTGTTGGATGTGCCACCCGCGGGTGGGGCATTTACAACCATCACGTTCGCAGTTCCGGGTACTGCAGTATCCGAAGCTGGAATACTTGCAGCTAACTGCGTTGATGACACGAATGCTGTAGCTCGTTGAGAGCCGTTCCAGTAGACAGTGGATGCCCCGTTCACAAAGTTGGTGCCATTTACGGTAAGAGTAAACGCTGGGTCATCTTCCGTTGTCGAAGTCGGACTGATATCCGTTATCGTTGGGGCAGGATTGTCGCTCGGGATTTCATCCGATCCGATCTCAATCGTTCCATCCGCACCCGGCCGCAAATCGTTGTCAATGTCGAAATACGGCAGCTGTGATAGTGCTGTCGTCCCCGTATTTCTCGCGGGTGAGTTATTTTGGATATGCACATCGACTACCTGATAGCCTTGTCCCGAAGTTCCTAAAGCCGCACCGTTCCCCCAAATGGTAATTGTCGAAGTTGTGTTATCCACGATGTAGAAGGATTTGTTTTGGGAAGTCTTTGGATTCAGTATCTTTCCTGCGAGGGCTCCGGGTGTAAATGATGCCGCACCATCGGTAAACGTAGTTTGATACGTTGTTGACGAATAACTTCCATTTGCACTCCAGGTTCCAGATGGTCCCGTCGTAAAAAGTGGATCACCATCAACGTTATTCGAGGCCCCTGAAACATTCGAATTGACCGCTACGGCACCCAAATAAAAATTCGTGTTCTTATCCCTGTAGTCCGATCCATTGCCATAAAATAAATTGTTTTGAACTGTAGGGTTGCACGAAGCTGAGGATGCTTCCTGTATTGCTACAGAAGAACAACCTGCAAAAATGTTATTAGCAACCGGAAACGAATATGAAGAAGGTAATTTCAAACATCCGTGAATCCCAGCCGCTGTGATGGTTGCCGGACCAAAAGTGTTATTTAAAACAGGTTTGTTTTCTTGAACGTACAAAAGTGCAGAAGTCGTATCATTACAAAAAATTTCATTTCCCCAGAAAATATTGTTATCGACAGATGCCGACCGTTTACCATAAAAAATACCGACACACTGGCTTTCTCCAACAAAAACATTTCTTCTGGCCGTTAATGACGATGAAATCGTGTGGGCCTGCCCGCCGCTATTATCAGAAAAAATGTTCTCTTCAATAATGCCTGTACCACCCGTGGAACTATCTGCATAGATTGCGTTTGCCGCATAATTATAAATTGTAGAGTTTCGCGAAAAAATGTTTTTCCGGATCTGTACGTTGTTGCATCCCGTGCAATAAATCCCACCAGCTTCCGGTCCGAAGTTTCCTAAAATCTCGTTGTCTTCCAGAATTGCAGAACCGCACGAAAGGCACGCTATTCCTCCACCTCCCGCTGAAGCTCCGCCAGCATAAGGAATATTATTGGCCGTAATTGTATTGTTGATAACCTCCGCGCTGCTCGAAGAAAGGTAGATTCCCGCCCCGTAACGTGTCGCATTGTTTCCCGTAATCCGGTTATTTGCAATAATCGGGGATACACCTACACACCAAATTCCCGCACCGTCGTTGTTTGGCGATACACCATTCGCATTCCCTCCTGTTATCGTAAATCCATCTATCCGCGAATTGTTCGCACACGTAACCGTGTGATCGGCTCCATTTCCGCTAATCGTCGTGACGTTGGCTTTGTAGTCGCGCGTCCAACCCACGGCTTCGTAACCGCCGTAGATAGAAACATAGTCTTCGATCGTGATTGCGCCGGGGTAGGAGCCCTGGGCAACGCGAATCACGACCGGGGCGGAAGATGAGCCGGTG
>JBKKAT010000488.1:0-2916 GCA_046714535.1 Acidobacteriota bacterium
CACGATCCCTTTCCAGTCCTGATAAGACCACCCTGCGATGCCGAAATAATATTCCGCCATAACTCCAAATAATATCCGTCTGAAACTACACAAACCAGTGTATTACCAGACAACTGGCTAAAAGAAACCACAGATAAACACAAGATGAACACAGGTAGAATATTTTTCTATAATCTGTGTTTAGGCGCGATAGCGCGCCGTGTTCATCTGTGATTGAATTATAAAGCTATGCAAGATTACGTAATCGGCGTTGATATTGGCGGAACGAATATCAAGATGGGTGCGGTCGATTATCGCGGAAGTGTTCTTACTTCTTTGAGATCGGCAACCCAAGCACATCTCGGCGTGGAAGCGCTTTTAGAAAGGCTTCGCATTCTCATCAATCAAATCAAGGCATCCCTTCCTGAACTGCATCTGAAAGCGGTGGGTGTCGGCATTCCGGGGGCCGTTCTTTACAACGAAGGGATTGTCACTCAAGCTCCGAATATTCCGGCACTCGGCGGTTTGCCTGTTCGTAAAATGCTTCAGGATCTGATCGAAGTCCCATGTTTCCTGGAAAATGACGCCAATGCCGCCGCCGTCGGGGAATACTGGCAGGGGGCCGGTCGTGGAGCTAAGCACGTTTGCTGTTTGACCCTCGGAACGGGAACAGGTGGCGGAATCATTATCGATGGAGAACTGCTTCATGGCGCTGACGGGATGGCCGGTGAAGTCGGCCATATCGCCGTGAAAGCAGATGGAGCTCCATGCCATTGCGGAAGCCACGGATGCCTGGAAACTTTTGCCTCCGCTAATGGAATCCTTCGAATATTGTCGGAGGAATTAGCTAGTACTACGGATTCTACGCTCGTTTCTGTAGCCTGGGAAACGATAACACCTGCTGTGGTGTATCAGCATGCAAAGGCCGGAGACGCGGTTGCTCGAACCGTTTTCGTGGAGGCAGGCGCCGGCCTGGGTGTGGGACTGGCTTCGCTGGTCAACATATTTAATCCGGAAGTGATTGTGATCGGAGGCGGCGTCGCAGCCGCGTGGGATCTCCTCATGCCGCCGGCGCTCGACACCATGAAACACCGCGCTTTTCAGGCGATGGCCGCGCGCGTGAAAGTGGTACCCGCGGAGAAAGGAGGAGATGCCGGAATTTATGGCAATGCTTATCTCGCCTGGGAGGCAATCCGGCTCGGAGACGCGAGATTCTCCAATGAACGAAGTCTTACACCCTGGGGATTCTGGCAGGTTCTGGAAGAAGGAAAAGATTACAAAGTGAAACGGCTCTACATCCATCCGGGTCACCGGTTGAGTTATCAAAAACATGAACAGCGCGAAGAATCCTGGATGATCGCGGACGGAGAAGCATTGATTGTTTTAGACGGCCAGGAACGCCGCTTGAAAGCCGGTGACACAATTCAGATCCCGAAGAAATCGCTTCACCGGATCGGAAATCCAGGCGAACGTCCCCTCGTATTTTTCGAAGTGCAGCGCGGAACCTACTTCGGCGAAGACGATATCATTCGCATCGACGACGACTACAAGCGAAGCTCTTAACGCAGAGACGCGGAACCGCAGAGAAAAAAATAAAATCTTAGCTCTGCGCCTTTGCGTCTCTGCGTTAAGAAAATAGCGTCTTAAGCCGGAATCTTTTTCTCTTGAGGAACAAGATTGAGTTTCACGCGCAATAGCTCTTCCACTTCGCGCGCAATATCTACGTTCTCTTTCAGAAATTTTTTCACATTTTCGCGGCCCTGTCCTAAACGAGTGTCTTTGAAAGAGAACCACGCTCCGCTTTTATCGATCACTCCATGCTGCGTTCCAAGATCGACGAGATCCCCTTCGCGGGAGATGCCTTCGCCGTAAATGATGTCGAACTCAGCAATTCGAAAAGGAGGAGCCAGTTTGTTCTTGACCACTTTTACTTTTGTGCGATTACCAACCATCTGATCGCCATCTTTGATCGAAAGTTCGCGCCGGATTTCCATGCGAACGCTGGAATAAAACTTCAGCGCTCGTCCACCTGTGGTGACTTCGTTACTGCCAAACATCACCCCGATTTTTTCGCGGATCTGGTTGATGAAAACCAGACACGTATTGGAGCGGGAAACAATTCCAGTCAGTTTTCGCATTGCCTGGGACATCAGCCGGGCTTGCAAACCCATGAAGGAATCGCCCATTTCTCCTTCCAGTTCCGCTTTCGGAACCAGAGCGGCAACAGAATCGATCACGATACAATCGATTGCTCCGCTGCGAATCAACATCTCCGCAATCTCGAGGGCTTGTTCGCCGCTATCGGGCTGCGAGACAAGCAGATTGTCCACTACAACACCGAGTTTGCGCGAATACTCAGGATCCAGCGCATGCTCTGCATCAATAAATGCAGCCATGCCCCCGGCTTTTTGCGCCTCCGCAATAATATGCAGAGCCAGTGTTGTTTTTCCGGAAGATTCCGGCCCAAATATTTCCACTACACGTCCACGCGGTACACCACCAATCCCCAGAGCCGCATCAATCGAAAGTGCCCCTGTCGAAATAGTAGGAACCAAAACCGCCTCTCTATCACCGAGGCGCATGATCGATCCCTTACCAAACTGCTTTTCAATCTGCAGCAAGGCTACCTCGACCGCTTTGCTTTTATCGTTTCTAACTTCTGGCATGATACAGCTCCTTATTCGTAGTTGCGCCTAGTATACCAATAAAATGTGTAAGTAGGGAGATGAGGAGATATAAAGAGATAAGGAGATATTTTTATTTTATCTCCTCATCTCCACCATCTCCCGATCCCCTTTCTTACACGAGCTTTAACTTAAATTTGGTTCGGTCAGCTTTCGCAAATCAAAGATTTCGTTCCATTGGTCCTCGGTTAACAATTCTTTTTCGAGCACAACTTGTTTGATCGTACGGCCCGTTTTTAAGGACTCTTTCACC
>JBKKAT010000489.1:0-5493 GCA_046714535.1 Acidobacteriota bacterium
CACAATCATCAATGCATCGGGATGCAAATGTTGTTTTGCAGCTTTGGTCGTCATGTTACTCGTGATTGCATTGATTTCATTCATGCTTTTGGTCCAGTAGTCGTCCGGCAGATCAAAAAGCACCAGTTCACTCATCAAACTTGCAATCGAAGACAGTGTTTGAAATTGCTGCGGAAATCCTTTCACAATGTTATCTTTAGCGTCAGCCAGTTCTTCCGCGGTCAGCGGACGGTCTCCTACCAGCTCGCGTAATTCCTTGATAATTTCCGTAATCGATTCTTTTGTGCTTTGGGTTTGAACAGGTGCTGTAACCCAGAAGGCGCCTACCCCGCGGGAGTCCATAAAAGAAGAACGAGAACCGTAGGAATATCCTTTATTTTCGCGAAGATTCATGTTGATCCGGCTGGTGAATTTTCCACCAAAGGCGCGGTTTAATACTTGCGAAGCCATGTAGTCTGAATCGTTGCGCCGGATTCCAAGGTTCCCTGCATAAATTACGCTTTGCGCCGCGTTGGGTTTGTCGACAATGATGATTTTTGTTTTTGCGGGGGCCTGCGGATCCGGTATTTCTTTTTCAGGAATCTCTCCCGGTTGCCAGGACTGGAAAGCATTTTCCAGTTTGCTTTTTGCTTCTTCGATCGTGATGTCACCGGCAACGACGATCGTTGCGTTGTTCGGCAGATAATTGGCTTTGTAGTAACCCACGAGATCTTCGCGCTGGATCGCCTGGATAGAGGATTCTGTCCCTGATCCTGTAAAAGGTTGGCCGTAAGGGTGTTTCGTTCCATAGAGAACCCGCATGAATGTTTTCCTTGCCGCGATGGAAGGATCTTTTGATTCTTGTTGGATTCTGCCAAGATAGTTTTTCCGTTGCCGCTCTAATTCTTCTTTCGGAAAAGTTGGATTCAAAACAACATCAGATATCAGATCGAGTCCGGCAGTCAGATGCTTTTTCAGCACGTTCAGTTGAACGACCGCACCATCAAAAGAACTGCTAGTGCCAAAACTGGCTCCGATCGCCTGCGCGGCCTGCGATATTTGAATCGCGGTTCGCGTTTTTGTGCCTTCATCCAAAAGTTCCGCCGTCAATGATCCTGCGCCCGGGCGGTCTTGCGGATCAGCGGCCCAGCCGCTTTTGAAAACAAGATTCATCTGAACCAAAGGTAATTTGTGATCTTCTACGAGCATCACTTCTAATCCATTAGAAAGCTCTGCGCGCTGAATAGCCGGCGGCTGAAACTTCGGTTCCTGGCCGCTTTTAGGCTGCATCGTGCGATCCAGTTTGCTTTCGGAAGCGGTTAAGGTTCCTTGCGGCATAACGTGTAGAATCGCCCTTCTGTTCAAGTCCAGAGTATCTTTTGCGGATCGCGTCACGCTTGCCGTTGTGGCCTTGGAGTAACGCTCCCTATCCCACTCCAACTTTCCCGGATCTCCCAGAAATGTGTTGTATTCATTCAAGCGATCCGCCCGGCCACCGAATCCACCCACCAGAGCAAGACTGCGGATAAACTGCGCTTCCGTTGTATTTTGAATCTGACTCAATTCTTCGGGTGTAATCCCTTTTGCAAAAAGTTTTGTGAGTTCTGCGTCAATTGTTCTTTCCAATTCCTCCAACGTATGACCTTCACGGGCGGTCGCCTGTATCAAAAACAGGGAACCAATTTCTTGTGAGAATTGCGCTGCGGATACGTCCTGGGCGATTTGTTGATCGTACACAAGCATTTTATAAAGCCGGGAGGTTTTTCCGTATGTAAGAATTCCGGAAAGAATATCCATCTCAGCATCCCCGGGCGTGTAGGCAGCGGGACTATGCCAGACCATGAACAATCTTGGAAGTGATACCTGGTCCTCCTGAACTGCACGGCGGACTCCTTCCAATTTTGGATTCCATGCTTCCAAACGATCCACGGGTGGACCCGATGGAATCGATGAAAAATATTTTTCTACCAGGTTCTTCACCACCGCAGGATCAAAATCGCCCGCGATGCAAAGAGATGCATTGTTCGGAGCATAATATGTCCGGAAAAATTCCGATACGTCCTCCAGAGATGCTGCGGAAAGGTCCTCCATGCTTCCAATCACCGGCCAGGAATAGGGATGATCTCTCGGATAAAGAAGGGAGGGGAGGAGATCGAATGCTTTTGCGTAAGGCTGATTTTCCAACCCCTGTCGCCGCTCATTCTTTACGACATCCCGCTGATTATCCAGCTTCTCTGCGGTCATCGCAGGCAACAAAAAACCCATTCGATCTGCTTCCAGCCAGAGCGCAAGCTCCAGCTGATTGCTGGGCACATTTTCCCAGTAGTTCGTTCTATCTTCACTCGTAGATCCGTTGATGGAAGCGCCCACTTTTTGCAACGGTTCAAAAAATTCTTTGTCATGATGCTTGGAACCTTGAAACATCATGTGTTCAAAAAGATGAGCAAAACCGGTGCGACCGGGCTTTTCATTTTTGGAGCCAACGTGATACCACACGTTGACCGCAACCATCGGAATCGAATGGTCTTCATGTAAAATCACATCCAGACCATTTGGCAATGTATATTTTTCAAATTTTAATTCTGGCAAGGAAGCCCCCTGTAAAGCGGTTGTTAATAGAAAAAGAATGGCGACAGGAAAAATCAGGGAATAGACTTTCATCGGACATATTCCTCCTGAGAACGTAAACTACGGATTATCTCAAAAAATGTTCAAGAAGTGTAAGATAATGCGAATGAAATTATGGATATTCGCCTTTCTTCTGGTTCTTTGCTCCGTCATCTCCCCCGCAGGACAAGAAAGTGATGTCGCTTTAATGGCGGCTGCTGTTGAGGGAAAAACAGATCTTGTTCGCAGCTTCCTGGATAAAGGCGCCAACGTAAATCACGCAACGGGCGAAGGCTTAACGGTACTCATGGAAGCCGCGGAAGGGGGACACGTGGATACAGTGCGTTTGCTGGTAAATCGTGGCGCGAACGTTCATGCGAAGGACTACAACGGTTGGACAGCTTTGATTGCCGCTTCCGCTGTGGGGCATGCGAAAATAGTTGAAGAACTAACAAAGGCGGGAAGCAACGTCAACGAAAAAGATCATGACGAGGGGACAGCTCTCACTCAGGCTGTCGGATTCGGACATCTTGAAGCGGCACGGGCATTATTAAAAGCTGGAGCCGATCCCGATATTGTGCAAAAAAAAGGGGCCACACCTCTTCTTGAAGCGGCAACCTGGGGATTCACGGAAATCGGCATCGCGTTGATTGACGCGAAAGCAAAGGTCAATACACCCGGTTTATACGGTGTAACGGCGTTGCACCATACAGCCCACCGCGGCAACCTCCAGCTGGCAAAAGCTCTTCTGAATGCAGGCGCCGACATCAATGCAAAAACATTAAAAGGAAAAACGCCGCTGATGAATGCAGCGTCACGCGGGCATGTCGAAATTGTCCGTCTGTTGTTGAAACAGGGAGCGATTGCCGATGCAAAAGACCTGGAGGGCCTCACGGCGCTTCAACTTGCCGAGCGGTACGGTCGCCAGGACATTGTTCAAATTCTAAACAGCAATGATTAGTCGGGCCCTCCTGATCTCGATGATTGTTGGTTCGTTACTAACTTTCATCAACATGTCAGACGTTCTTTTTTCGTCTGCAATTGCTTTACCGCCTGCCGTTCGCCTCTTATTGAACTTTGCCGTTCCCTTTACGGTGTCGCTTTTCTCTTCCTATTTGGCGTTACGCCGGAATTAGTGTACGTTAACTAGCGAATGAATTCGCAAAAACCGGTAAAGGCGGCGGCTTCCCCTGATTTAAAAATCTGGCAAATAATCGCAGCTTCATCGGCCGGCACCATGATTGAATGGTACGACTTCTATATTTTTGGTAGTCTGGGAACGATCATAGCTCCGCTCTTTTATCCACCCGGAGATCCCGCAACTCAGTTTCTTGTGCTACTGGCCACGTTCGCAACGGGTTTTCTGGTCCGTCCTTTCGGCGCACTTGTCTTTGGACGAATTGGCGATCTGGTGGGACGTAAGTATGCTTTTCTACTAACGCTTTTGATTATGGGGGGAGCCACCACGGTAATCGGACTTCTTCCCACATACAAGCAAATCGGAATTTTTGCGCCGATCATCCTTGTCAGTTTGCGGTTGCTTCAGGGTCTTGCTCTGGGAGGGGAATATGGTGGCGCAGCTACTTATGTGGCGGAACATGCGCCGGATCATCAGCGGGGATACTACACCAGCTATATTCAAACAACAGCGACACTCGGTTTGTTCCTGTCACTCGGAATCATTCTGATAACGCGCCTCACGTTGGGCGAAGCAGCATTCAAGGAATGGGGATGGAGAATTCCTTTCCTTCTTTCCGTTCTTCTTGTGGCAATGTCTTACTACATTCGGATGAAGTTGAAAGAATCCCCATTGTTTGCGCAGATGAAGGCTGCCGGCAAGACTTCGCGGAGACCTATATCAGAAACCTTCCGCAGTCCGGAGAATCGAAAACTGATGTTATTGGCTCTGTTCGGCGCAGCAGCAGGACAGGCTGTTGTCTGGTACACCGGACAGTTTTACAGTTTGTTCTTTCTGCAAACTGCACTGAAAGTAAAGTTTGTTACAGCCAATATTATTGTTGCGATCGCGCTTTTTGCAGCCACGCCTTTCTTTATCGTTTTTGGAAAATTGTCTGACCGTATCGGACGGAAGAGAATTATGATGACCGGATGTTTGATCGCAGCCTTGACTTACTATCCGATCTACAAAGCCATGCACAAATTTGCGGGTGACGGAACGGATCCGAATATTCCGGCGCTCGTGGCCCTCATTTTCATCCAGGTAATTTACGTGACCATGGTGTACGGACCCATTGCGGCATTTCTGGTTGAGCTCTTTCCCACACGGATTCGCTATACATCGATGTCTATTCCCTATCATTTCGGCAACGGGTGGTTTGGTGGTTTGACCCCGTTTATCTCCACCTACATTGTTACGATGACAGGTAACATTTTTGCCGGCTTGATCTATCCGATTTCGATTGCTGCGATGACATTCATCATCGGTTCGCTCTACGTTAAGGAAACCAAAGATATTAAACTCTGGGACGAGCTTCGATCGTAGTTTGTAGTAGTGACTTCATTCAGTGGCTATATACCAGCCGGTTGCCAATTCGCTTTCATAGTCATAGCTTGCACTGAAGGAGGATGAATCATGGCTGTTTGCGATAGTTGCGGGAATGATTACGACAAAACTTTTCAGGTGATACTGGCGGGTAAAACACACACGTTTGACAGCTTTGAATGCGCCATTCACATGCTCGCGCCGGTATGCAATCATTGCGGTTGTCGAATCGTAGGTCACGGCGTCGAAGACCATGGAAAAATGTTTTGCTGCGTACACTGCGCCGAAACCGCCGGCGTCGTGGGTCTCAAAGACCGCCGATAAAGCAATTTAACACAGAGGCACAGAGACACAGAGATTAGAGAATTTTTTTTGTTTTTTCTCTGTGCCTCTGTGTCTCTGTG
>JBKKAT010000490.1:0-6898 GCA_046714535.1 Acidobacteriota bacterium
ACCCTTGAGCGTCCAGCCATGGAACGGAGTGTTTCTGCTCTTTGAGAAGAATTTTGAAGCGTCGACCGTCCACTCTTTGGAAGGATGAAACAAAGTAAGATTTGCTTCGGCACCAACCTGAATGCCGCGCGGAATGCTAACAATTCGCGCAGGATTCAAACTACACAGCTCTATGAGACGGTTTAATCCGATCACACCTGTTTGAAAGAGTCTATCCAATGTCAGCGATACAGACGTTTCCAACCCGATGATGCCGAAGGCGGCCTGGTGAAACTCGACTGCTTTTGTGCTGGCAGAATGCGGCGCGTGGTCCGATGCAATAGCATCCACGGTTCCATCGCCGAGAGCTTGCACAACCGCATCGACGTCTTTTTGCGAGCGGAGAGGTGGATTCATTTTGGCGTTCGTTCCGTACTGCGCAACCGTTTCCTCGGTCAAAGTAAAGTGATGCGGTGTTACCTCTACGGTTACAGAAATGCCATCCGCCTTTGCTCTGCGAACCAGTTCCATCGATCCGGCCGTGCTCAGATGCGCAAGATGCGCGTGCCCTCGTGTCAATTTTGCGAGCAAAATATTTCGAGCAACCATGATCTCTTCCGCTTCTGCAGGAATCCCACGGATTCCGAGACGCGCCGCGCAGCTTCCTTCGTTCATTGCGCCCCCCTGGAACAGGTAGGGATCCTCGCAGTGGTCGATTACCGGCAGGTTGTATTCTTTCCCGCGTTCCAGAGCCCGTCTCATCAACAATGAATCAAAGACCGGTTTTCCATCATCGGAAACCGCAACCACTCCTGCATTTTTGAGTTGAGCGAAATCGGTCAGATCCACACCTTGCTGGCCTGCCGTTACAGCGGCGATCGGATACACCGGAATTTTTGACTCGCCCGAAGCTTTTTGTAGTATGAATGCTGTAGTAGCTACGCTGTCATTGGGAGGGCTCGTATTCGGCATGCACGCGACGGCTGTGAATCCGCCCGCTGCCGCCGCAAGCGTGCCGGTTTGTATCGTTTCCGCTTCTTCTTTGCCCGGCTCCCGGAGATGCACGTGAATATCGATGAATCCGGGCGCAACGATCAGGCCGGTTACGTCCAGCTCCTGTGCGCCGCCTGCACTCAAACTGCGACCGATCTCTGCGATCTGGTTTTCGGCGATACGGACATCCAGCAAGTCATCCAGCTTGGCTGAAGGATCGATCACCCGGCCGTTCTTAAGCAGCAGATGCATTCAGTGTTTTTCCATAATCACGACTTGTTCTTCATTGTCCAGTTCTTTAAGTCGAACTTCAACATACTCATCTGCAGCCGTGGGCACACTCTTTCCCACATAGTCCGCGTGCACCGGTAACTCTCTATTTCCGCGATCGACAAGCACTGCGAGCTGGATGCAATCGACCGTGCGGTGGGCGAGGATGCTCGCGATTGCGCGATGAGCCACGCGTCCCGTGAAGATCACAGCATCGACCAGTACAACGGTATTGTGTTCACTCTTTGATTCCAGCCCTTCACCCGTTCCTTCAAGCGTCGTTGCCGGGATCTCTCGACCTTCCAGGCTTTTCAGGATGCCGGTCAATCTTTTTGCAAGCAGGCCGCCCCTTTCTCCAATTCCAACCAATTCAATATCGCCCAGGTTTGGATTTCGTTCGAGAATCTGATGAGCCATTCGGTTGAGCGCGCGATGGATCGAAGGCGAATCCAGAATGCGCGCCTTAATTCGTCCTCTGAAGGAGGTCATATCTAAAGTCGGCGCTCCATAATCATCAGCGTTTCGTGCATCGGATCCAACTCTAGTGAATGCGGGACAAACGGGATCGTTACGCTCACTTCTTCGTCCTTTTTTTCGATGGCCGCCAGGAACCGGAAAACCTCACCTGTTTTACTTTTAGCCACAACAGGGATTCTTAAACTGTAAGGCTTCTGCTGTTTTTGTTGAATTTTGATTCTTAACTCACGTTCCAATCCTGATCCCTCTGTGCGACTCGACCAACCGATTTCAGGAATGTCCCATTCGTACAGCCACTGTTGGAAGAATGGTTTGAGATCTTCTTTAGAATGTTTCTGCGCCAACTGCGTGAATTCTTCAACGCCAACTCTCCGGAACTGATATGCTTCATAAAACTCTTTCAGGCAGCGAGAGAAATTCTCCTGTCCCATCCGGTGTTTCAGCATGTTCAGGGTGAAGGCGCCTTTGTTGTAAAGCAAGGCAGAGTAGGCCTGAGGATCATCTTTAATATGGCCGAGGCGCGCACCCAGTATCAGGGGTCCTGCATACGATTTCTCTTCTACCCATTCCTGAAAGATGTCTGCGAGCCTCTTCCAGGCGGCCTCTCCTTCTTGCGATCGTATGTATTCCCATGCTGCAAACTGCGCGAAACCTTCCGAAAGCCATTGATCATGATAAGTTTTCCAGCCAACCGTTTGTCCCCACCACTGGTGGGCTATTTCATGGGCCAGCAAAAAGTGTGGAAACTCAGGGATGTGAAGCGGGTCTCTGCCGAACTTTCGCTGGAAAAACTTGAACACCCGGTTCACGATCGCGACTGTAGCGGGCGCGTGTCCTCCGGGTTGATGCACCGGCCGGAGAATAATCGCAAGGTTTTGATAGGGATATGTTCCAAAATAATCCGAATAGAATCGCAGCATACGATCGGCTGCGGAAGCATAATCCTTAGCAGCGCTCTTATCGAGACTCAAGTAATAAACATCTATGGGCACAATCGATTCCTGTCGCAGGTGAGAATCGAGCCGTCCAATGAAAAGCGAAAAATATTTCGCAGGGAGCATGCACTTGTACGAAAAAGTCACATTTTCTTTTGTGCTGTCCACACTTGTTCTAACTCCGTTGATAATCGCGGCATAATTCTGAGGAACCGTGATCGACGCCTCAACGCCTGAATAAGGTTTAGAGGCGAGCTGCGGATACCAGAGAGATTGATTGGAGTATAAATACGTGGGCGGCAAATAGAAATCGTCGGAACGGGTCTGCACGATCATCGTTTCAGAGCTTCGTTTCTCAGGCGCAATTTTCCCCTGATAATAAAATTCCAGCAGTATTTCCTTCCCTTTTTCGAGTGTCTCATTGAGGATCAGGTGCAAATTGCTTGTTTTCCTTTCTTGAAAATAAATCAAGTATCCCTGACTGCTGCGGATTTGTGAAACGCGCAATTCCGGATTCAGGCGGAAAACAATAGTGGATGTGTCGATTGCGCTCTCCAGCTTGATTTCGGTTACCGAGCTCAGATGTGTGGCGGCCGGCTGGAAGCGCATTTTCATTTTATAGGAACGGATTTTGAGGTCGTCCGTTGAATCGACCAAGATTTTGTCCGGATTTGATTTGTATAGCGAAATGATCTGATCTTTTTCCTTTTGTGCGAGCATAATATCATCTGGCTCTCCCGGTGAATGCTGATATAGCAAAGTGCCGAGCTCAGTTTTCATTTCACAATACAGCTCCCCTTCCTGTATTTGAGCGAACCATAATTCATCACTGAAAGGGACGCGCACACTGTAGACATTTCGTTCAAAGGTTTTTGATTCCGATTCTGCCTTTGCATAAAGAGCCGAATTTTGGTCAGGCTTTTGTTTCGCAAGCGGTTCCAGCAAGCGTTCCAGCCCATCAGTTGTGCCGCGTATAAAGATACTGCTGACGGTGGTTTTCAGCCGGGGTTGTTTTACAAACAACGAAACCTGCTGCCGTTCTACGGGATCCTTCGGCTCAAATTCGAAGGAAGCATCACCGATAAAGATAATTCCGGCAAGTTGTGATCCTGCTTCGATGGGGAAAATATGGCCGCGTTGAAAAGTAATGTTTGCGTCCATATGTTTGTAGCTCAAATTGCGAACTACGAACGGGCGGTCTCCCATTTTCAAACGATAAAGACCGCTAATCGCATTGATTAATTGGAAGCTGCTGATTCGTAGCTGGTCCTTATCCTTTTGTGTTCGCACCATCCAGGATTCAAAACGCGCTTGATCACTTGCCTGAAGAAAAACATGGAGGAACATCTTGTTCTCTTTTTCTTCTGCCAGCCGGATTACGCCGGTCTGAAACGGAAAGGCAAGGATGGAACGAAAGAATTCCTTCTGGCGATTTTGGAAATCCGGATCGGGTAAGACCAGCGCGAGGAACGCGACTTCATCACGTTTCAGAATCGCATCTTGAAGCTTGTCAAAAAGTGGATTTGTTTGCGCCGCGGATGTTGTCGCAGCGACAAAAAGAGAGGCGAGCAGAAAAAGAATCGTACGCATAATTAAAGTGCCAAAGTAATGAGCAATGAGTAATGAGTATTACGCTGGAACTCATTGCTCATTACTCATTACTCATGACTATTTAACAGTTCTGCAAGTAACAACGCTGTTCTTTTGATTCCTGCTTCAGCGCCGCGGACGTCATACCATTCTTCCGGTGTATGAATTTTTCCGCTGGTGCCTCCAACACCCATGGTGAGTGCCGGAATCCCCAGGGAGAAAGGAATATTGGAATCGGTGCTGCCTGTCTCCAACTTTGCATCCAGATCAAAACGCTTGCTGGCGGATATTGCCCGGCGCACAAGAACATGATCTTCAGCGATGCTTCCAGCCGGACGGTTGCCGACAACAACCACTTCGGAATGAATGGCGGATTTATTTTCCAGGGTCTGATGCAGAGTACGGAATACCCATTGGTCCAGCCACATCAGCATTTCCATCGATTCGCTTCGCAGATCAAGATCCATAGACATCTCTGTTGGAATCGTGTTGATGGAAGTGCCGCCGGTGATAATTCCCACATTTAAAGTCGTCTTCGGCTGCGAAGGTAGAACCAGTCGTTCCACCCTGGAAAGAAATTCTCCCGCTGCATGAATAGGATTTGCGACTCCTGCATCTCCCCAGCTATGACCGCCCGGTCCACGCAAAAAGATCCGGAGTCTTTTGCTGGCAAGCCCCACGGTCACAAGCCGATCGGCATCGCAGCCATCCAGCGAAATAAAATAATCGACGCGTTCTGAAAATTTCTCGAAAAAGTTCCGGGCGCCCCGCAAATTACCCAAGCCTTCTTCTCCTACTGTCGCAAGCAAGGTCAGTGAACCTTTCGTGAGAAAGTCTGCATGCCTCAAAGCACGGTAGAGCAGAATCAAGCAGGCGAGACCGGCGGAATCATCCGAAATTCCGGGAGCCTTTAATAGCGTACCTGCCCGATTTACTACAATTTCCTCGAACGGGAAAACCGTATCCAGGTGTGCGGAGAGCACAACGTGCGGATCTCCGTTTCGCGAAACGGGAACAATCACATTGCCGACATCATCCCGATGCACATTCCGGATATCGGAAAAGAAAGAAGCAAAAAATCGGCCACGCCGCTCTTCGTGGAAAGTCGGGGCAGGAACTTCACAAATTTGGATCAAGTCCTCCACATATTCATGAATATGGTTGGCGATGTATTCCAGAAGCAGATCGAAATCCCGCGAGAGGACCGGACTGACATTGAGGGGAGGGGAATCGTTCATGGGTGAGCCTATTGCGCCAGCCCTTGAATTTCTTCGTCAGTCAACAGGCGGTCCGATTTTTTGGCTGCATCGTAAATGCGGGCAACTCTTTCTTCCGTGGCTTCAATGTCATGTTCGCTCAACCAGAAAAGCACATTCGATTTTCCGCTCATCGGTCCGATTTCTACTTTCTGGCGCAACCCGAAGAGATAAGCGGGAACTCCGGAGTAAACGTGATTCGCAAGCCACTCATCGTTTCGTTTGTAAGCCTTGATTACGGCCGCCGCATGAACACCCGTTGCCGTTCGAAACGCATCTTTTCCAACCACCGGATAATTTTGAGGAATGGCGATGCCAGTAGCATCCGAAGCAAGCTGGCAATAGTCTTTCAGACAGGAAAGATCGCGATCGATCCATCCCAGTAAACGCAAATTCACCAGCAGCAAATCCATCGGAGTGTTTCCTACGCGTTCTCCCAGGCCAATTGCAGCGCCATGCACCTGATCGGCACCTGCCATCCAGGCCGCAAAGGCATTCGATAAGCCCATGCCACGGTCGCGATGCCCATGCCAGTCGACACGAATGTTGTCGCCAACAACTTTACGAATATAGCGGACCACCGCGGCCGTTCCGGCAGGCGTAGCATGTCCCACTGTATCCGCGACAACCACGCCACGAGCGCCGCATTCCACAGCAGTCTTGTAAAGTTTCTCCAGAGTTTGCGGATCCGAACGAGTCGTATCTTCTGTAACATAACTGCAGGGAAGCCCGCTCTTTGCCGCATGTGTCATTGCCACTTCGGTGTGCTTTAACAGAATGTCGATGGTCCAATTCTCGGTGTACTGACGGATCGGACTCGATCCTAAAAAGCAAAACACTTCAATCTCCACGCCGGTCTTCTGAGCGATTTCAATGGCCGGATCGATGTCGGAAATTACGGTTCGGGCCGCTACATTTGCTTTGATTTTGAGTTTGGCTCGCCCGATTTCATTTGCAAGAGCGAGCACATCCGCTTTTGCTCTTGGTCCCGCTCCCGGCAAACCGATATCCGCCGTATCAATCCCCAACTGATCCATGTAATGAAGCAAACGAATCTTTTGATCGATGGACGGATCTTTTACGGAAGGGGATTGCAAACCATCGCGAAGCGTTTCATCATCGAGCAAGAGATTCTTCGGTCTGGGTTGTTCTTCCAGTTTGTTCCAATCGTAAATGAGTTCAGATTTTTCTTCCAAGGGAGTCATCCTTATAAGTATAACGGTTACCGGAGGCGTTTTCGCACAAAATTCAACATCTGCGTGGCCTGTTCGATCTTCAAAAAATGGCTGCAGACGATCAAAATCGCCAGAGCTCCGAAGATACTGAGAGCAAGGGCCAGCGCGCGCTCCATCAGATTGTTCCCGCCCAGCGTTTGTGAAATCCAGAAGTGTAATGCCC
>JBKKAT010000491.1:0-3056 GCA_046714535.1 Acidobacteriota bacterium
ACGATTCCACCCAGCAATGAAACTGAATGAAATGCGATGGCGTACTCAATGCAGTTGGGTGAATAAATTGCAAACACATCCCCCTTTGTGACGCCGAAACGTTGAAGGCCATAGGCGCCGGCCCGAACCGAATCGCAGAATTCAACAAAGCTGACTCTCCTGCCGGTGGAAGCATCCACGAAAGCTGTACGGCTTCCAAATCCCTTCATCCGATTCAGCAGAAATGGAGTCAGCGCGACTTCCGGAATCTCAACCGGCGGATAAGGACTTCGAAAAATCATGCTACTTCGCTGGATGCTAACCCTGCAGAGCATCGACAATTTGAGCTTTGTGCCACAAATCGGAATATTGGGACCGAACACTCTCATGGAGCTTTTCACCCAGTTCCAGAGACAATTTTGTTTCGCGGATCAGATCCTGAATGTCTGCCAGATCGCGCAGCCGGTGAGGAGCTGACATTCCGGATGCCAATTTAAGCTCAATCAAATTCTCCATTTCAAAAAGTGCATCCCGTTCCGCTCAAAGGATGCATCCTCCGGATCCGGAAATGCAACAGCTTTTGGCTTTCCATCCCCCGGAAATTCTCCAGTCAGGATCACGTCAATTCGGACTCCGGTTTCTGTTGCACGAAAACTTTTCCTCGCGGGAAAGGCAGGTCTGAAACCAAAACCGATGAATCCATTTTGAAATTTTTCCAGACCCTTGGTGGTCATCAATAAATCAATGTCGACTGTGGCCCGGACAAAACCGTGCTCACGCAAGGCAAGAGCACCGATGATAGCGTACGATATGCCTTCCTCAATCAGACGCGGAGCAAGCTGTCGCAGTGTGCGTAAGACGGTACCCCCCTGATCAAAGTATTCACTGGTCTCACGTAGACTTAAGTCACGATCTTCTCTGAGTCTAACTTCGTAGTCGATGACCGGCGTCTTATCGGTTTTTGTTTCGGTCATATGTTTCATAGTAGCAGAACTGCGACGACCAGAATTGTTCCGAGTGCTGTTAGAATTGTTCCGATCAATGATCCGGGTGTCCTGTAAATGAGATGCGTTTGATTCTTGCCTGCCGGCACCTGAATTTTCATCCATCCCTCTTCCAGTTTGTGAATGGGCAATGATTTGCTTTCGATCGTGCATTCCCAACCTGGCAATGCATTGCGGTGAATGGTCAAATCAATCGGGTCGACACTTGTCGTCTCAATGACCAGATGATGCGGTGCAACCTCCAGAAGTTGAACCTTTGCCTGTTCATTCCGGGGTTTGGCCAAAGGATAGACAGGAGTATTCAGCCGCTGGACGAAAAATCTTGTCGCTTTCTGATCGATTAATCTTAATTCCGGATGGTGGAAGAGCTGATCCGATATGACATATCCGATCGCGGCCTCGCGCAGCAAGTCGAGATTTTTTCCCGTTTGTATAGCTTCTTGGACTTTCTTCTTTCTCTCAGGCAGCGGTTTCCAAAGCATCAATCCGCTGTCCGGTGGAGTGCCATAATTGACGCCCCAGTGAAGTCCCGCCAGCGGAAATAATGCGCTCCTGGTTGCGGGACAATGTAAATTCCATTGCCTCAAATCCGGAATCTGAGTCACTTCAGGCGGTACTCTTCGGATTTGTGACAAAGAAAGAATGTGCGGCACTTGCCAGTTTGCAACGAGTAACTCCAAAACAATCATGGCCGGAACAAGTTTCAGCGCAGGCCACTTAAATTTTTGAAATAATATGGCTCCACCTTTTGCTGCTCCCAACGCCAGGCAAATGGCAAAGACCGGACTCCCACCGAATATCAGGCCATCCATCAGAATGACGATCACCGCGCACCAAACGACTCGATCTCGAAGTCCGATGAAGAACAGTACACCGGAAATCACGCCGAAATAGGGGAAGAGTTTCCATTCCGGCAGTGCAAGTCCAAGCCCGCCGTTGGAATGAGGCAGCCACAGGAGCGCGGGAATCCATTGGATTGCTGTCAACAGAAGAGTCGCAACAAACATCAACAAAAAACGGACAAAAACAATCCGGTCTTTTGTTCGAAAATAAACGACTCCAAGCGTCACGACCGCAAGGAGCAAAGTAAATCCTTGAATGAACGTGAATCCTGCCAACCACTGGCAGGCTAATGCGACTGAGGAGAGCAGGGTTCTCCGAATCCCACGCTGCAAACCTGAATACAGCAGCCCAAAAAACCAGGGTAACCAGCTTGAAGTGATCAATACTTCGCTCGAATCGAGTGCTGCAAGAGCGGCACTCGAAAATAAAAAAGTAAAAGCGCCGGTTAAACACGCCGGAACAGGAAGATTGAATTCCCGGCATAACCAGTACACTCCAGCTCCTCCCCAGAACAGATGAAATATCAGCAAAGTATTCCATGCATGATCAAGAGGCAGCCCCAGGTAGAGGAGATTCCCGGGATAAAAAATCGCAAGATTCGGATCCGCCCAGAGCGGGATTCCGCCTGAGACGCTATTGCTGATCCAGGGAAGGTGTCCAACAAAGAAATGGGATACCCAAACAAAACGGATCGGATGATCCAGGAAAAACTGCTGCGGGCCGCAAAGAATCAATTCATTTTTGGTCAAAACACTAAGATAAAGGATCGCCAGAAAAAGTAAGAAAAGGACAAATACTGCGTCTGATCTGGCCTTCATAAAAGCGGCTATTGCGTCTTCGCGTTCAAGGGTCCCTGAGTCTCCGCGTCATCTTATCAGAACCAAAGGAATTGGGATATAATTCTCCACCTCGTCCATGAAAATTCGTGCTTTTCTAGTGCTGCTGTTCCTCACTTTCGCCGGCTGTGGAAATAGACCGGACATTGTATGGCGATTCAAAACGGGAGCCCCGGTTTATCATTCCCCTGCTGTTAGCGGCAATAAAGTAATCGTCGGAAGTAATGATCATAATGTTTACGCGCTGGATGTTCGGGAGGGAAAAGTAATCTGGAAAACAAACCTCGGCGAACGCATTTTGATGACCCCGTTGGTGGAAGACAATAATATCTATGTGGGCGCTGCCTCCGGTTATTTTTATCACCTCGATGGCAAGGACGGCGCTGTGTTATGG
>JBKKAT010000492.1:0-20709 GCA_046714535.1 Acidobacteriota bacterium
CATGTGATCGTCGCGATCAAAAAGGACCGTTCCCTTTCGCGAACGAATTTCAACAGGAACAATTTCTTCCTTAAATTTTCCGGCCTCCCACGCAGCGGTCGCAGCCTTTTGGCTACGCAAGGCATACACGTCCTGTTCTTCACGACTGATGCTGCAATCGCGGGCGAGATTATCGGAAGTTTGCGCCATATAAAAACCACAGTAAGTATCCATTAACGAGACCATCAACAAATCTTCCAGCTGACCTTCTCCCAGGCGCAATCCTTTCCGGAGACCCCGGAGCACATGCGGAGCCTGGCTGAGCGACTCCATTCCACCGGCTAGAACAATTTCTGCTTCATCCAACTGAATCAGATGCGCGGCTTCCACAACCGACTGAATCCCGGATCCACACAAACGATTTACTGTCAGGGCCGGTACGGAAACAGGAACTCCGGATTTCAGCGCCACATGACGCGCGCCGTAGATTGCGTCAGCGCTTGTTTGCAAAGCATTTCCAAAAACAGAATGTTGCACTTCCTCGGGAGCCACACCTGTCTTCTGCAAAGCTGCTTTTGCCGCGATCGCACCGAGATCAATCGCACTGAAATCGCTCAAAGAGCCGTTATATTCGCCCATCGGCGTCCTCATGCCACCCAGAATCAAAACGTCTTTCATATCAGTTCTCCGAGGGATCAAAAAAGGTTCAAAGGGTTCAAAAGCTCAAGCGTTCAAGGATTTTCGATGCGTAACTGCTGTTCCGCCTCCGAATCCAACTCGCGTAAACGATAGAACTGCACCGAGTTTGTGGGAATGTCTTCCATCATCTGGGAGAGACGAAAAGACTGAACAGCGCATTTCCAATTCTTAAGATGGTAATGCGCGAGGCCAATATTGTAGTACGGAAAATAATCAATGAACCACATACCATAAATTCGAGTAAACTTTTGCGGATGTTCACGCCGGTCCAATGAAGTGATTAAACTGTCCAGCGCCCGCTGCCAGTCCTTTCGTTTCTGCATCGCCAGCCCGAGTTCGTAATGATAATACCAGGGGTAAGAAATCTCCTTGTCCTTCGGAAGATGGCATCGCGTCCTGATTTCCTCTTTGATTTTTTCGACTTCCGTTTCGGACAATAGATACGGTTTCCGCTTGAAGTCGCGCAAAGAAGGTTCTTCGGCAAAGGTAAGGCTAGTTGCCATCAAGATGATTATCAAAAACCACGTTTTCATAGGAACAATAATAGCAATCCCGCGAGATTTGTTCAAAACCAAATTGACGGTGACCAGTGGCCAGTTACAGCATCATCGGAGTTTTGGCAATTCCCTGTTTCTGGAACAACAGATCCACTACATTGCGGACATACTGTTCATCAGTAAGTCCTTCGACAGCTTCCTCGGGAAACGGAACGACTTGCTTCAGGTGTTCGGCCAGCTGCTGAAACAATTCAACACGCGGCACCGGCTGAAGACGGTCCCGTCGTAAAATCGCCTGAAGTGCGATCGCTGCTTCCTCCACGCTTAGTCTTTGTCGCAAACGTGCAGCGAGATGAGGATAGTCCCGGAACGAGTTGTACTTGCCCGCCATCACTTGACTTAGATCCGGCTCACTTAAATAGGAACTACGGACCACGATTGTGTTTGCCGCGAGGTCCCCGAGACGTTGTGCCCGCTTGCTGAAAAAACAAACAATGCCTCCGACCGTATATAGCAAAGGAAGTGAATCCACGAAACGGAGCAGATTTCGAATCATGATCTGGCTGAATTGAAGGCGCAGGCCTTGAACATCCATCACTCGAAGCCGCAACAATCGTTTGCCGAGTGTCTGGCCACGCCAACGCCATTCCGCCAGAATCGGGTAACCGATGGACAACACAAAATAGGAAAGAAAGAAGAATGCGGTGGCAAGATCCACACTTAAAATTCCGAGAACTGAACAGAACATATTGAGTAGAAAAGCCGCTCCCATTATGCAGGCAGCATCCAGAAACCACGCAAGAAATCGCGTGATGGGGCCGGCAAGAACGAGTGGAAAAGCAATTCCTTCCGGTGTACGAATCACGAGAACGTTGCTCTTACTGCTTTGAAACATTTGTCTGGAGTTCACCTTTTCCTGAACGGGCGAGGAACAAAATCAACAATACGAATTCCAACAATCCAAAAACAATTTTTGCTGAGTAAGGAATGACCAGTTCATGATACTGAGAAAGAAATGCTTCTATGATTCCAGCCCAAACGAGCAAGCAGGCAAATCCTCCGGCTAAAGTCACCAGGTCACCCGAAACTTCCCGGAATCGCGCGCGGAATGTATTCCTCGCGCCGCTGCCAATCAGTGTTTTTGCCACGAGAAAACCAGCCTGCCCCGCAATCAGGATCGCGGGAATCTCGATAACGCCATGGGGCATCAGCCATCCCAGCAAAAATTTCGTTTCGCCGGCCACGATGTAATCCGTGCAAACGGCTCCCAGGATCACTCCATTGTAAAAGAGCAACAAAAGAACGCCCACTCCAAATGTCATTCCCATGGCAAGTGTAAGCAGCGAAACTTTCGTGTTGTGGGTCATGAGCATGGTGGAAAAGGAAGCCTTTTGTCCTTCCATCCGGTCTATTTTTGCCGCTTTCTCTTCCAACCGTACCCGTTCGGAAGGATCCATTTGTAGATGCGAGAAAGGCATCAAAATTGCTTTCGCTTCAGGATCAAAACTGATTGCGAGCCCGCCGAAAGCTGCACCCGCAAAAGTCAGTAAACAGGACAAAGCAAACGCGCGTGAATACTTGCGGAAGGTCTGCGGGAAGGTTTTGAAAAACCAATTCAACGGAGAGAAACGATGCGGCTTTTCGCGCGCCTCATGAATTTCCCCATAGGCCTTAGCGACCAGAGATTCGAGATAGCGGCGAATTTCCTTTTCCGCCGCAAAAGTGCTGATCTTCGCGAGATCTGAGGAAGCACGCTCATACAGATAGTGAAAACGCCTTAACTCCACCAGATCCATTTTCCAATCCGGCTGTCTCTCCAGCCGATCCAGAATGTTTTCCAGTTCCTGCCAGTGCGGCTGCTCTGCGTTTACGAATCTCGGTACGTTGATTAGCATGGTTTAGCAACTCGGAGGGCGGGCGTCCCTGCCCGGCATTTTGCCGATTAACTGGCGGCGGGCACGGAGACCCGCCCTCCAAATAAGAATCATAAAAGTTGTCTTTCCTTAACAGCGAAATATTGATTTACCAGTTCGACGCTCATATTCGAAAGATGCAATTGCGAAAGCGGGATGCCATAGCGATGCAAAACATTTCGCAAGTCTTTCAAATTCTCCCAGACGATATGGCCACTCAAACGTTCATAAAGTGAATCTACAGAATCCACATTTGCGTTTTCAAACAATGCGAGCGCTCCTTCCGGACGGATCATGTTCACCAATAACAAATGATGACGAGCCACCAGCGCAGCGCTATTCACAAAATTCTCAGCCAGCATCGGGTCATTCAAATCCGTCAACACAATCAACAAAGCTCTGCGCCGCAATCGCAACCGCACAAAGGAAAACAGATCTTCATAATCGGGAGTCACGAGTTGCGGTTGCAACGTATACAGGAGATCACGGCAAGCATGATAGTGAGCTTTTCCGTTGCCGGCGCGAAGAAAGCCCTGCACCCGGTTGCTCAATGTCACGACTCCGAATAAATCTCCTTGCTGCTGCGCAACCATCCCCAGAATCAGCGCGGATCGAAGGAAAAATTCAAGAGCCGTTTCGTGATTGACCTGTCTCGCAGATCTTCGCGAGAAATCGACAACAACATAAACTTCCTGCGTTCGTTCAATTTGAAAAACTTTGGTGATGGGGCGGCCCCGTTTCGCGGTTGCTTTCCAGTGAAGCTGATCATAAGCATCACCGGCGACATACTCCCTCAATTTTTCAAACTCGCGGCCCTGTCCAACCATTTTTCGTGAGTGGGATCCATATTCATCCCGGTTTAGGAACCGCGATGCAAGTTTCTTACGTTCTTCTAAAAGATTCGGATAGACCCGCAATTCACATTCCACATCCTGCACGGAACGCAAGTTCCAAAGTCCAAGCGGCGAAATATATTCCACGTAACAATGACTCAACCGGTACTTGCCTCGCTTGATTCCTTTGCAGTGCCATTCGAAATGCGACGACTCTGAGCCCTCCGGAAGTTGGACCGTTTGATCATAAGAAGAAGATTCAATTTCCATTGGAAAGGGCAACCCGATCCGCATTCGTCTTCCTTTTTGATCCGGATTTTGAATTCGCAACGACAGGGAACCTTCCCTGTCCTTTGACAATCTGAGCAAGGCGGGCAAAACCACGCGAACGGATCCTTTTCGCGAATTTCCGGCCCACGCATCCACAACTGCGATGAGCGCAAAAGTGAGGAAACTCATCTGCGCCACCAGCGGAGAGGTAATCGGAACGAGCAACGCGAAAGGGAGCACGATTGCCGCAAAAAACAAAAGGCGGTTGCGCGGAACGGTTCGGTACAAAACAGGTAATTGTGCAGTGGATGATTTCATTTTTAACAGAAGATAACGAAGGAAACAAAGAAAAATCTCTTAGCTATCTTCGTTATCTTTTGTTAGAAATAATTATCGAGGCACGGACACCTGCTGTAATAAATTTTGAATCACTTCGTTTACGGACATACCTTCCAGTTCAAATTCCGGTCGAAGGATCAAACGATGTTCGAGCACCGGCTGGGCCATTGCTTTGATGTCATCCGGAGTCACAAAATCTCTGGCGGAGAGCACGGCGTTCGCGCGGCTCGATAGCAACAAAGCCTGTGTCGCACGCGGTCCCGCACCCACCAGAACCGCCTGATGTTTGCGGGTGTTCCGAACTATCTCTACCACGTATCGAACGAGTTCTTCGCGCACCACAACGGCGTCCAGAGCGGTGCGCAACATCGCAAGCTCTCCGTCCCCCAGCACTTGTTGCACGGCTCCGGATGCGAGCACCAATTCGGGAGCGGAAGCGCCCAGCATTCTTTGAGCCAGTTCCAACTCCTCCGCTTCGTGTGGATAGTCCATTGTAATTTTCAGCATGAAACGATCCTTCTGCGCTTCCGGCAGAGGATAGGTTCCTTCATATTCAATCGGGTTTTGTGTGGCAAATACTGTAAAACTCGGAGAGAGCGTGTAGCTTTCCCGATCGATCGTCACCTGGCGTTCCTGCATGGCCTGCAGCAAAGCAGATTGTGTTTTTGCCGGCGCGCGATTGATTTCATCGGCAAGCAAAAAGGTCGTAAAGATCGGGCCTTTCACCAGCATAAATTCATTTTTTTGTAGATTGAATACGTTCGTACCAATAATGTCGGCGGGCATCAGATCCGGCGTAAACTGAATACGCTGATTCGGACAACCGAGAACCTGACCCAACGTTCTGACCAGCAGGGTTTTCGCGACGCCGGGAACTCCTTCCACCAGCGCATGGTTATTGGTAAATATTGTAATGAGAGCACGATCCACCACTTCGTTCTGGCCGATGATGACCTTGCCAATCTCTTCACGGACACGTGAAAGAACATCCTTCAACCGATCCAAACTCTCCATCTTCACCTTCTCTTTTTTAGTGCTGAGCAATGAGTGCTGAGTGCCCCATGGAATACTCAGCACTCATCACTTTGCACTCAGCACTCATTTCTGTTTGAGCGCCCGGCTGAGCGCAGTGTAAGCGGCAGGCAAATTTCTCTGCCGTGCTGGTTTCGCTTTTTCACCGACAACAATGGATTCCATCTCTTTCAGCTTCGCTTCCGGGATTCTTTTTGCGCTTTTCTGCCACTCTGAAAAGGAGACTGAAAGCAACAACTTTTCCGGAACATTCCGGCGCAAAAGATTCGTCAAACCTGCCACCGATTCCTTTCCCGATTGCGGAATGATTACCGGTTCCTGTTCCGGTGCAACAAGAGGAGCTGCGCTTTTCCATATGAACAAAAGCGCAAGAAGGACAAATGCCAGAAAAAACCACTCCAGATCGTATTTGCGAGCCAGATACATCACTCCGGAATCGGATGCGATTCCGTGATGATATTCATCAAAGATTACCGATTTCTTATTTCCCACCATCCACACAAGAAGGGAAGGCTGCGGCTCCTTTGCCATCGCTTGGTTAGAAAGAAAATAAGATTCCGCAGACAGCACGATGCTTCCGCGCCCGAATTTGCGTTCGATTAAGAAAGGGTGCTGAGAACGCTGATAAATCGTTTTCCAATCCTTATGGATAGTCTGAAAATAGAGCGAAGTATGAACCGGGATACTGGAAGGCAGGCCGGAATTCCGGAAGTCGCGCGTTAAATAGGCGCCCCCAGTAACTTTTTTTTCGGAAAAAAGTCTGACTCCCCAGAGATCGCCCAGGTCCAGAACCTCACTCGTTTCATCATCCGGCAAAGAGAGAGCCCCTTTTTCCTTCGGCGGGTTGTAGAGGCTTATGACCATTCGTCCGCCATTATTAATAAAGTAGTTCACGTCCTCCGCTACGATCTCAGGAACACTCGCCAGCGCCACCGGCTCCATCCCCAGCACAAGGAAAGCCGAATCAAACTTATTCTTCGTACGCGAGAATGGTTCATGATTTCTTTGCATCTGAAAATCGCAACAAATTTCCAGAGCTTCATAGATCGCCTTTGTTCCCGTTGGATCGGTACGCAAGGAAGAATAGCGGGGATAAACGTCTCCGGAAGAAAATCTCAGCATCAACAGATAGATGATTCCAAACAAAAACAGGGCGATCACAACCCAGCCAAGCATCACTGAAGTTCGATTCTTCAAGCGGCCGCCCTTTTCACAGTCTCAACATTTTCCATGAATTCTTTCAGAAGATCGTCCGTCACCGGATGCTTTCCGTACCAGACTCGATCCACCGAAGAAACGTTTTTATAGAACGCATCTTGCATCGCTTTTCGGTCATAAGCGCGACGCTTCAGCTCCTGCCAGTATTCACGATTCGATTTGAATTTCGCTACGGTGATCAGTTGCGATTGAGCAAGATATGCCAGGGTGGCCATGAACATGGCGCGCAAGGCAAGCCGCAGCTCGCCACGTGCCAGAAGATCCTGAGCCATTCGCTGCCACCCTTCTTCCGGCAGTTGATCGGCAACGAGATTTTCGTCCGCGATATCCGGCAAAGGAAGAATCGCTTCTGACTGAATCACCTCCGCTTCTCGCATCCGCTTCCGGTGCCGCCACATAAAAAACAGAACAATCAGGGCCAGCAACACAATCAGGATGATGATCATCACGTTCAGTTCTCCGGCCGACCATTCTTTGGAAGATCCCGGAGGTGATCCGGAAGAGAGCTGCTTTCGCAGCCAGTCTGTGATTTTTCCCCACACATCCTAAACCATTTTCCAGAAACGCTTTACATAATTCGAAACACCTTCCAAAAATTCAAACAGCAACCCCTGATCTTTCTCTTCCACGACCTCGCGCGGCATCCTCCATTGATACTCCCGCTGCGCAATCACTTCCTTGATTGCGCGATCCAACTGCTCCGCCGATTCATTGTCCACAACCGGGGTTAATCCAGACTCCTCCCCCTGATCAAGGGGGAGATTAGAGAGGGTATTGGGAGCTGAAGTGGATTCCAAACCTCCCTCAATCCCTCCCTTCATAAAGGAGGGAAGACAAAAAGCAAAACCACATATGAGCAAAACAATTTTGAGGTTCATGATGCTTTCGGGAGGCTTTTCAGTTCAGCCAACAGATCGGCGCCGCTTTCCACCGATTCACCGTAAAAACAACGCAGCGTGTAAACGACTGCAATCAGTGGATCGATGCAAAGATAGGTAAACGCAGCCACGACTGTGAGAAACGTGGTGTTGAGCATTTGCATCCCACTCAAAGTAAACACAGTTTCAATACCAAATAACATGTTTAACAATTGCGGGATCAACAAGAGCGCGACTCCTATATTCAAAAAAACAATTACATTAAACAAAATCGAAATGAGCAGAAGCCTGTGATTTTGCGCCGGCCATAACGAAGCCAGCCTCCAGCTGGTACGCATGACTTTACGGAGATCGAGATCCCGGCCGTCCCCCACAACCAGAAGATTCTTAAAGAAAGCGAAGGTCCAGCCAAAAGGCAACAAAAGCAATAAGGCAACCGGCTCCACAAACAAACTATACGGCTGAAGAATCATTTGAGTTGCCACCAGACGCAGGATTCGTCCACCTGAGTATTTTTCCGGAGGTCTTCCCATCAAATGCGAATGAATGCTGTTGCAAAAAGCAGACTGCCAGCATTTCATCCATATATATAGGAGAGAAATGCCAAACGCCGCCTCTGCGACATAACGATGAGCGAAAGCTCCACGGCTCATATCGGCCCAGAAGTATAAGAAGCCAAGCAAAAAAGGAAAGGTACCGAGGAAATACCGGATCAAAACGCTGAACGGGGCCTGGCGGAGAATATGTACCGCTTCTTCCAGAAGATCGAGCGAGCCCCGGATCTGACTTGCATTTTTCTTCATGAGACTTCTTCCTCCCAGACCGACCCCTCATGAAATTCGTCCGGCATGAGCAAGAGAGCTTTACCAATATAGTAGAAGAAGATCCAGAGAATGAGGATGCTGATGCACATTTGGACCGCTCGAAACAGAATCGCCACTCGTTGCGACTTCTGCGCAAGACCTTGCGTCTGGCTTCTCAGGCAAGCGGCACACAAAATCCGGTCTTCGTGTTCCGTGATGCATTCCCGACAAAAATAACGGCTGCACTCCGGACAACGGGCAGCAGCTTCACGTTGCCAGTGATTGGCGCATCTGCGGGAGGCAAGCTGTTCCATATTCTTATTGAACAAAAGATAACGAAGGGAACAAAGATTTACTATTTCTTCGTTCTCTTTGTTTTCTTCTGTTAAAAAAAGAGTTCATGTTTGTTCTTCTGTGGTTATCTGTGGTTCCACGGGCACGGGAGCTTCGACAGCAAAGGGTCCCTGCACCATTTCCACACGGTGCCGAAGCATAGCAATCGCCTTTTGCGCGGGGCGGATTCGTCTCAGAGATGGTAGCTGTTCAAATTGGACGGCAGTGCGAAGATGACAAACGCAAGTGGGTCCGGAGGCGATCTGAACCAGAAACAGAACGAGCCACAAAAACGTCGCAATCGCCATAGGAATCAGCGCAAAAGTTTCCCATTTCCAGACAAACCAGCCAAGTGCGAGAAAAAACAAACTGACCGCCGCAATCATTCCTAGAATGAGGCTCAACATTTTTCCTGTCGATGTTTCACGAACAAGAATTGCCTGGATGTCCCGATAATAAAATCGCCGGTATTCTTCGGCGTACCCACGATTGATCACGTGAAGCAGATGATCCTTACCCAGCCAGAGACTGTTTCGCGCCAACCCGAATGAAAAAATTCTCCTGCCGGGAAGCTTTACGAATTCTTTGATGCGAGCCATGCTTTCAGGACCATTTCGAAATCATAAAGTACGCAACCAAACTCCAACCCACGACCTGCGCTGCCGAAAGGAATAAAGCAACAACCATTCGCCATTTTCCTCGATGCAAAATACTGGTCGGCGCATTCCAGTATCGAAAAACCATGTAGATCGCGATGGGCGCAGTAACGATCGTCAAACAATATGCGAGTAACGGAAGAATGGACAACGAAAGCGCAATTGAATCGTAAAGCGTTCGCCTGTTTTCCAGCGTTTTGATTCTGCCTTTTTCTTTTCCGCTTTCAATGCAAGGCGGACATAAATGGTTTCTGTCCATCTCCACATCGCATAACGCGCAAAGGAATCTTCCGCAATATTCACACGCAACCTCTGCCTTTTTCTGCGAATGATAAAAACAACTTGCATCCGTATCCACAAGCAAGGACTCCCCGGCTCTGGAAGGGGAATTTTCCTTCATAAAGGCTGGAAAAACTACCCCATAAGTCATTGCACCGCAGGAAGGACATGGCCGGAATTCGTCTTTGCGAAAAATAATGAGGGGTAGCGGTTGCTGGCACCTTGTGCAGTAAAGAGAAGGAACGTCCTCGGCCGCTTCCATTATTTTCTAATCACACGTGTGTCGCAAATGTGATCGTGAAGAGATCTCTTCTGTTCATCAAAAGCTGCCATGATATAACCGATACCGCAAATGATGCTGCTTAGCATTTCCGCAAAAAATCGAGCCAGAGCCTTTTTATAAGTAACGGGTTCACCTTCAGAAGTTACAATCTTCAGGCCAAGCGCCATCTTGCCGGGCGTAGCGGCGTACTTCCCCACAAACCAGACTGAATAGAATATGGAAGCGGCAAACGAAAACGGATAAATCATCAGAAAAGCGAGATTTGCTGGAGGTTCAGAAGAAAACATGTTGAATCCCAACAACGGAGAAAGGGCCAAAATCGCTACCATCTGTACGACCCATACGATGATGCCGTCAATCAATTTCGCCCCAAACCGAACCCAGAAGCCCGCATAATCCATCAGACCCGGTGCAGCTACGCCCTCCCGGAGTCTCTGAAAAAAGATCGGCTTGCAGCGAGTGCATATCCAGGAGTCTCGATAGCGAACCAGCTCACCTTGAGAGAATTCGAGCTGACATTCGGTACATCGCAAGGAAAGGGTCGTAGAAATGGGTGACATCACAGGAGGCACAGAAGGTTTGACCGCCGCAGGACGCACGCGCCCGTAAGGCTGCCATTCGGTGAGACCCTCATTCCAAACGATCGTTTGATCGGTAATTTTTCCGAGTCGAACCAGATCCTCAAATTCCGAGTCAGTCAGCGGGCCAATTTGAACTCCTTCATCCGCATAATACCAGTGCATGTTCTTATCCTATCAGAAGATAAAAGTTAAAGGTCAAAGGGTTAAAAGTTAAAAGATAAAAGTTAAAGGTGGAGGGCCACCTTAAAAGTTTAACTTTTAACTTTCAGCTTTTAACTTTTAACTTTCCACTTTTAACCTTAAACTTAACCGGATGAGCGTTCTGCCCTTCTCTCGTCTTCCAGGAGTCAATAATCTTTTTCTGGATTTCCTTTACGATTTTGAAAAAGTGTCGGACTTTTATCCTCCGCCTGAAAGGATACGGGAATATAAGATTCCGCATCGACAGAAGCTCTGCGAAATTCTGCAGCGTCAAAACGAGGCATTCGGCAATTCCGCAACCTATTCGCTGATTCAAAAGTTTCAGCAAGATGATACGTCCTGCGTCATCACGGGCCAGCAGGTCGGCTTGTTGTCAGGGCCACTCTACACTCTCTGGAAAGCGCTGACAGCGATTCATCAAAGCCGGGTTTTTGAACAGAAAGGTATCTCATGTGTTCCGGTCTTTTGGATGGCAACCGAGGATCACAATTTAAATGAGATCGCGAGTTTTGCTCTCCTTAAACAAAACCATGATCTGTTGCAATTTTCATTGAAGGAACACCTTTTCCTGAAACGGCAACCGGCAGGCACAGTAAAAACAGACAATGAGGAAATTCACAAAATTCTCATCCGCGCGTTTCAAGAAATAAAGAGACCGGAAGTGAAGAGTTTCTACACAGGAACAACACTGTCCCATGCATTTGCGCGAACTCTACTGTGGCTCTTGCGGGATTTCCCAATCCTGATTGTGGACCCGTCCGATCCTTCCTTCAAACAAATCGCATCTCCGTTTTTTGAAAAATTAGTTGACAAAGTCAACTATCTTTTAGATACCCTGCACGAACAAAACCTGCGCTTAAAAGAAAAGAAATATCCGGTGCAGGTGCAGATGGAAGAGGACCGCCTCCCGCTCTTCAAAATTCAGGATGGGGAAAGAATTCCGATAAAACGGGGCGAAACGGATCTGAGGCCCGAGTCACTCAGTCCCTCAGCATTACTTCGTCCGCTATTTCAGGATTACATCTTTCCAGCGGTTGGATACGTGGGCGGTCCGGCAGAAATTGCCTATTTTGCGCAATTGCATCCCTGGTACAATGCGATGGAAATCGAGCAACCAACCTTATTCCCAAGAGTTTCGCTCACGCTGATCCCTCCTGCCACGCGTGGTTTTCTTGAATTGAACCGGCTGAAACCGGAGGAAATCTACTTACAGGAAGATACGCTGGTGGATGCCCTGCTCAACCATGAGGGCATGAAGCAAACCAGAAAAGAGCTCAAAGATCTGGAGAATGTATTAAGAGCGTCCTTACAGAAAATTCAAAAAGAGATCGTTCGCATCGACCCTACACTCGAAAAAGGTTTGCATACAGCGTTTCGCAAAATGGAATACCAGCTCCGGAAAATGGAACGCAAAGCATTTCTTGCGGCAAAACGAAAAAATCTGATGCTGGCGGAACAAATTGAAAAAGCAAAGAACGTGATTTATCCGGATGACAAAGTGCAGGAGCGATATTTGAATGTTTTCTCGTTTGCCATGAAACTACCGGAATTAATGCAACAGGTTTATGATCAAATTCAATGGGACGCAAAAGCGCATCAGTGGATCGACATATGAAAGGCTCAAGAGGCTCAAGAAGTTCAAGAGGCTCAAGAGGCTCAAGAATTAAGGAGTGACCGATGACGGAAGATTTGAAACTGGATGTACTGGCCTTTTCAGCTCATCCGGATGACATTGAACTTGCTGCAGCCGGAACTTTGATCAAACTAACGAAACAGGGCTACGCTGTGGGAATAGCAGACATGACCCGGGGCGAATTCGGCACGCGAGGAACGCGCGAAATACGGCAACTCGAAGCCGTTGAAGCGGCACGTCTCATCGGTGCAAAGGTCCGAGAATGTCTGGAGATCCCTGATGGATCGGTGACGGTGACGCGGGAGAATCACTTAAAGGTGATCCAACTCCTGCGAAAGTACCGTCCCAGTATTGTGCTGAATCATTACTGGCGAGCGCGTCATGCCGATCATATGGCAACCTCTCAGATCGTCACCGAAGCCTGTTACCTTTCCGGTTTGGGGAAAATGGACACGGGACAAAACCGTTTTCGCCCGAAACGGATTCTCTATCATCAGATTTTGTTCGATGTTGTTCCTTCCTTTGTTGTGGATGTCAGCACAGAGATTGAACAAAAATGGAAAGTGGTAAAAGCTCATAAGTCGCAGTTCTACGATCCGGACAGCAAGGAACCGGAAACGACTCTCAGCGAACCCACATTTCTGGAAATGATTGAGACCAGGATGCGTTACTGGGGTGGCCTGATCGGCGTCTCGCATGCCGAACCCTTTCTCACCAACGAGCCCTTCGCCATACCTGATCTGATCCAGGCTATGGGCTAACTTTTTCTTTGCGCCCTGGCGTCTTTGCGTTAATGGGTTCACAGATTTAACATTTACGTTGCGTCAGAGCAAGGGGGCTGTACTGTGAAAATAGGAATTACCTGTTATCCGACATACGGCGGTAGTGGTGTCGTCGCTACAGAGCTCGGGAAAGAGCTAGCCAATCAAGGTCATGAGATCCACTTTGTCAGTTATGCGCTGCCGATCCGTCTCGACAAATTTAATGAACGCATATTCTTCCATGAAGTGGACATGTTTCCATATCCGCTCTTTCAGTATCCGCCTTACGATCTTGCACTTGCGGCTAAGATGTACGAGATCGCCAATTACGCGGGCCTCGACCTGTTTCACGTTCATTACGCTTTACCTCATGCGATCAGCGCTTTCCTTGCAAAAAGCATGGTGGAAAATCGAGAAGTAAAAATCATCACAACGCTTCATGGAACCGACATTACTATGGTCGGATTGGACCGTTCTTACTTTCCCATCACCAAGTTCGGAATCAAGAAAAGCGATGGCGTGACTGCGGTTTCCAAATATCTTCAAACGCTGACGCAAACTCAAGTGGGCAGAAAGGATGTGGAGGTGATTCCCAATTTTGTGGATACGGAACTGTTCAAGAAACCGGAGCAATCACAGTGTTCGCGCAACGTGATCGCGCCCGGAGGGGAGCCGATCCTGCTTCATGCTTCGAATTTCCGGCCGGTAAAAAGGATTATCAACATCATTGAAGTTTTTGAGCGCGTTTTGAAAAAAATGGAGGCGCGTTTGGTTTTTGTCGGTGACGGACCGGAAAGGTCGATTGCAGAACGTTATTGTCGAGAGAACAAGCTCACTGAGAAAGTTTTATTCCTGGGCCGGCAGGATAATTTACCTGATCTGATGGGTTGCGCGGATGTTTTCTTGCTGCCGAGCGAATTGGAGAGTTTTGGACTCGTCGCGTTGGAAGCCATGAGCTGCGAGGTGCCTGTGGTTGCGACGATTGTGGGAGGCCTTCCGGAAGTCGTGGTTCATGGCGAGACAGGTTTCCTTGCAAATCTGGGAGATGTGGACAAGATGGCGGAATATTCGCTTGAAATCCTGCGCAACAGCAGCCTCCGGCGGAAACTGGGTGAGAACGGACGGCGGCGAGCGATTGAAGTCTTTGATCAAAAAAAGATCGTTCCACTCTACGAAAAATATTATGAAAAGGTGCTTGGCCAATGAATGGTTTAGGCTCGCTCAGGCGGCTCTGGCCCTACCTGTATCGATATCGCTGGCCCATGGTCCTGGGTATGTTCTGCGTGATGATCTCTACGGGCGCCGCCACCGTCGCGCCGGATATTCTGCGACAGGCGATCGACGCTTTAAAAAGCCGGACAATGGAGCACTCTCCTGCGTATTATGCAGGCGGTATTCTCCTGGCAACGATCGTAACCGCAACCTTCCTTTTCTTGATGCGAAAAATCATGATCGGCGTCTCCCGGGAAATTGAATATGATCTTCGAAATGATCTGTATGAACACATGCAGCTACTATCATCATCGTACTACAACAAGATGTACACCGGGGACCTGATGTCGCGAGCGAACAACGATCTGGCAGCGGTTCGCATGGTGCTGGGTCCCGCAATCATGTATTCGGTGAATACGCTTTTTACATTCACGTTTGCTCTGATCAGAATGGGATGGATCAACTGGGAGTTGATGTTGTTCGCCCTGGCCCCTTTGCCCGCGGTCTCATGGCTTGTAACCCGGTATGGAAAAATCATCCATAACAGATTTAAAGACGTTCAAGAGCAGTTTTCCCGCATCAGCACAACCGTGCAGGAGAATTTGAGTGGAATCAAAGTTGTGAAAGCCTTCGGGCGCGAACAACAGGAAATAGAAGAATTCAAAAAAGAGAACAGGGAGTACCTGGAGCAAAACCGGAAATTAGTGCGGCTCTGGGGAGTCCTCTATCCTGCTGTAGAAATGATGGCCGGAATTGGCATCCTGATTGTTTTGTACTTTGGTGGACGTTTCGTCATCCAGGGAAAACTGACGCTGGGTGAGTTTGTCGCGTTCAATACCTATCTTGCGATGCTGATCTGGCCCGCGATTGCGCTTGGGTGGGTCGTAAATATTACGCAGCGGGGAGCCGCATCGATGGGTAGAATCAACGAAATCTTTGACACGGTGCCCGCTATTCAAAGTCCTGAAAAACCGGCCGTGCCGGAAGATTATCAGATCAAAGGAGAAATCGAATTCAGGGATGTGACGTTCGGATATGACAAGGACCGGCTGGTTCTGAAAGGTCTCAGTTTTCACATTCAACCCGGCGAAACCGTGGCCTTTGTGGGAGCGACCGGTGAAGGCAAAACATCTCTCCTGCATCTGCTGCCACGTATGTACGATCCGTTGTCGGGTGAAATTTTCCTGGATGACATTCCGCTCAAACATTTTCCACTCAGGATGCTGAGAATACAAATCGGTTATGTTCCACAGGACGCCTTCCTGTTTTCCGAAACGATTGAGGAGAACATCGGATTTGGTATGGAAGAACAGGATCCTGATGCAGTTGCCCACGCTGCGCGCATGGCCCATTTTGAGGAAGAAATTCTTTCTTTTCCGCAGAAGTATCAAACCGTGATCGGAGAACAGGGCATCACATTGTCCGGAGGACAGAAACAACGGGCCACGATCGCGCGCGCACTGGGAAAGGATCCTGCGATTTTGGTCCTGGATGATTCATTTTCGAATGTGGATACTTACACCGAAGAAAGAATTCTTCAAGCGCTGCGTGAATTCCGCAAAGGACGCACTTGCATTCTCGTTTCCCACCGCTTTTCTACAATCCAGGATGCCGATCGAATTTTTGTTTTGGAGGATGGAGCCATCGCCGAATCGGGACAACATCAGACGTTACTGAACGCACGCGGACTCTATTATGACCTTTATCTAAAGCAGCTGATTGAAGAGGAGCTGAATATACATAGGGGAGCATGAGCATGAGAGAGCAAGAGCAAGAGAACGAGTAAGAGTAGGTATGGAAGAAGAACAGGTACAAACGCGCGAATACGATTGGGGCTTAATGAAGAGGCTTCTTGTCTATCTGAAACCTTATCGCAGCCGCATTATCATCGCGTTACTTCTACTCATAGCAACAGCGGTCCTTCAGGTCCTGACGCCATTGCTGGTGAAGATTGCGATTGACCGCTTCATCACAAGACATGATCTGGCAGGTTTGACCAGAATCGCCGGTCTCTATTTTCTCGTTCTGGTTGCCGAGATGTTCTTAAGCTACTGCCAGGTTTACATCATGCAAATGACCGGCCAGCACATCATGTATGACATGCGTGTTCAGATTTTCAGCCACCTCCAAACTCGCGAGATCAACTTTTTCCATAAGAATCCTGTGGGACGATTGATGACTCGCGTTACGAATGATGTGGATGTCCTGAATGAACTATTCACCTCCGGAGTCGTTTCCATTCTGGGAGACATTCTGACCTTGCTCGCGATTGTGATTGCAATGCTCTACGTCAATCCTGCTGTTGCGCTGGTTGCGCTGTCCGTTTTACCCATGCTGTTCATCACGACCGCTCTATTTCGCAAAAAAGCCCGGGCGGCTTACAGCGAAACGCGTTACTGGCTGGCGAAAATGAATTCTTTCTTGCAGGAAGCGATTTCCGGAATGGGTGTCATTCAAATATTCACTAAAGAAAAGAAGATGTTCGATAAATTCGATCGCATCAATCACAAACACTATCTGGGTACGAAGAAATCGATTTCGGCATACGCAGTTTTTTATCCGGCCGTGGAGTTGATTGAAGCGATCGCGATTGCGCTGATTGTGTGGTACGGCGGAAACAAAACGCTCACGAATGCGGTCACGTTTGGAACGCTCATCATGTTTATTCAGTACACGCAGCGCTTTTTCCGTCCGATCGCCGACTTAAGTGAAAAATACAACATCCTGCAATCCGCAATGGCGTCTTCCGAACGCATTTTTAACCTGCTGGATGACAAGCAAGCGATCCCTCAACCGAAAACAGCGCCCATGCCCGAACGGCGGCTCAGCTCTGTGGAATTTCGAAATGTCTCCTTTCGCTATCCAAGCGGGGAGCAGGTTTTGAAGAACGTCTCTTTCCGGATTGGTGAGGGGGAAAGGATTGCAATTGTGGGCCCGACCGGAGCAGGAAAAACCACGATCACAAGCCTGTTGCTCCGATTTTATGATGGCTATGAGGGCGAAATCCTTTTAAATGGAAAAGACCTTCGCGAAATCTCAAACGATCAGCTGAGACGCGATATCGCCGTCGTTTTTCAAGATGCTTTTCTTTTTTCAAGAACCGTGAGGGAAAACATCACTTTTGACCGTACTGAAATTACGGAGGAACAAATGAAGTCGGTCGCGACTTATCTGCTGGCCGATGAATTTATCCGGCTTTTGCCGGATGGATATGATCATATGCTTTCAGAAAGAGGCTCAAACCTTTCGTTCGGTCAGAGACAATTGCTGACGTTTGTTCGAGCTCTGGCAGCGGATCCCAGCATCATTATTCTTGACGAAGCAACCTCCAGCGTGGATATCGAAACAGAATACGTCATCCGTCGCGCCTTAACGAATCTGATGGAAGGACGCACCGCAATTCTCATCGCGCATCGTCTTTCGACCATTCAAAATGTGGATCGCATTCTTGTGTTGCTGGATGGCGAAGTTCGTGAGGAAGGAACACATCAAGAACTTTTGGCGCATCAGGACGGTCTCTATTCAAAACTTTATCAGCTGCAATACAAGGACCAGGAACTGGATCGAACTTCCGTTTCGTAGAAATGTTGAAAGGGTTAAGGTGTTAAACATTTTGAACCACTTGAACCAGGACATTATGAATCTAAAAACGTTGATTTCGCCGTTGAAGAATTGCACCCTGTACGGCCCTGAAGAAACCGAAATTTCCGGCATTTCCCTGGATTCAAGATGGGTGCGAAAGGGAGATTTATTTGCTGCTCTGCCCGGAATAGAAACACACGGACTTCAATTTCTGCCGGAAGCGGAAAGAGCGGGCGCCGCCGCAATTCTTTCCAATCAAAAAGTGGAAACCGGGCTTCCGCTGATCGTGGCGGAAAACCCGCGGTTGGCGCTTGCGCAAATCAGCAACCGGTTTTACGACTACCCATCCCGCAAACTGAAATTGATGGGCGTAACCGGTACAAACGGCAAAACCACGGTGGCTTTTCTTTTGCGCTCCATGTTCAAGGAAGCGAATATCGCGTGCGGTTTGATCGGAACCATCCACTACAGCGGCGAACGTTTCTCCAAAAGCGCAACTCATACCACACCGGAATCTCCAGAGTTGCAGAAATTGTTGCATCGGCTCGTTCAGGAGCGAAGCGGCGCGTGCTCCATGGAAGTGTCTTCTCAAGGTTTGGATCAGTTTAGAGTTGCCGGTTGCACTTTCGAAACTGCAGTCTTCACAAATCTAACGCATGAGCACCTCGATTATCACGGAACCATGGATGATTATTTCCGCGCAAAAATGATGCTTTTTGATAATGAGACTTGCACGACGAATCAAGCGGTTTCCAACTTCGATGATCCTTACGGTAAGAAATTGATAGAAATCCGCACCCGCAGAGATTTGCCCAGCGTTAGTTATGGCTTTGAAGAGGGAGCTGATTTCCGGATACAGAATTGGAGCACTTCCGTGAAAGGAAGTGAAATGACCATCGCTTATCAAGAAAAGGAAAAACGGATCAAAACAGCTCTAGTCGGCCAATACAATCTGTACAATATTTGTGCCGCTTTCGCGGCGGCTCTAATCAATGGCCTTCCGGAAAAAGCAATCCTGGCCGGGATCAAAAACATGTCGTATGTGCCGGGCCGAATGGAAGAAGTGGATTTTGATCAGCCATTCAAAATCATTATCGATTACGCTCACACGCACGACGCTTTTCGGCAGTTGCTTCCTACCTTACGGCTGTACACGACAAAGCGAATCATTCACATTTTCGGCTGTCGCGGAGGCAAAGACAAAAGCAAACGTCCAAAGATGGGAAAAGTGGCAGGAGAACTGGACGATATCGTGGTTCTAACGTCTGACAATCCGAAAAATGAAGATCCCGAAAAAATCGTGGAGCATGTGAAGGTTGGATTAGAAGCAAGCGGAAATCGCAATTATCACGTCATCCTGGATCGCGCAGAAGCAATTGCATTCGCCGTAAGCATCGCTGAACCGGGTGATACGATTGTGATTACCGGTAAAGGAAATGAAACCTATCAGCTGATCGGGAACAAGAAATATCCCTTCGATGAAAGAGAGATATTCCTGGCGGCAGTCCAGCACACTTACGCAGGCCGTTAAACTATGGACCGCGCGTGTCTCGCCCTATATGGAGCGCAAGCGTCCTCGCCGGCATTATGGACCGCGGGCGTCTCGCCCGCTCCTTGAGTTGTACGTATGAAAGTTGTTCTCTACAGCGAACACTGGAATCGATTCTGGTGTTTGCCTCCCGAATTGATTCCATGGCTGCGCACCGATTTTCCCGGAATCGATTTTTATCATGCGCGAACCGAACAACAAATATTCGATTCTTTACCGGATGCCGAAATCTATTTCGGCTACAGACTTCAAAAAGAAGATGTTGCAATCGCGAAAAACTTGAAGTGGATTCATGTGCCTGCCGCATCGGTTCATCCACTGACCGATTTAGGGCTCCAGGGAAAAGGAATCGTGGTTACAAATTCAAAAGGGTTGCACGCAGTGCCGATCGCGGAACATGTGCTCGGATGCATGCTTGTTTTTTCGCGCAAGTTTCTTGAGTCGTGGCATTATCAACAAAAACACCATTATGCAGCGCGTGAAATCTTGACCGAATCTCCCTTGCCTGGAGAGCTTCGCGGAAAGACGGTTCTGGTGCTCGGATTGGGGAGCATCGGGAACGAGGTCGCACGTCTCTGCAAAGCGTTTGGCATGCGTGTTCTGGCTTGCAAACGCAACGCCGCGGGAGTCTACGACAATGTCGATCAGGTTTACTCCGCGGAGGATTTCCGCAAACCATTGCCCGAAGCGGACTATCTGGTGATCGCTGTTCCCAGAACAGCGAATACGGATGGATTGATTGGTGAAGCGGAGATAGAGATGCTCAAAAAATCCTGCGTCATCATCAACATCGCTCGCGCAAAAATCATCCAACAGGAAGTGCTGATGCGTTATTTGAAAGAAAATCGCATTCGCGGAGCTGCGCTGGATGTGTTTGAACAGGAACCACTCCCATCCGATTCGGAGTTATTTTCAATGCCGAACGTCTTTCTCACTCCGCATACTTCCGGTGTGTCTGCGGTCGAACATTGGCCTCGCATGCTGGAATTGTTTGCGGAAAATCTCCGCCGCTATATACAGGGTCAACCCTTGATGAATGTTGTGGATTTGAACGAAGGTTATTAAATGAGCGCAGGCTTTCAGCCGGCATAAATAAAGGGCCGTTAGCTTTCAGCGGCCGGCTCTGCAGGCGGGACGCCTGCGGTCCCCTATGCAGGCCAGAGGCCTGCGCTCCCCTA
>JBKKAT010000493.1:0-3791 GCA_046714535.1 Acidobacteriota bacterium
GCCGAAAAGCCCCACAGAAACTCGAAGCGAAACCAGACATAAATCAGCAAAGCGTCTACGGTCCATGCAATAGCAAGTTTGGCCTGTTCCCGCAATTCGGATCCCACCTGAGGTCCGACGTATTCCACGCTGAGGATCCCGATATCGCTGAGATAAAAGCGTTCTTTGAGGCTTGCCACTATTTTTGGATCCACACCGCTCATCCGCTCAAACGGCGGAAAGAGACCACCGTTTGCCACACGTAAACCAATCAATTTCTTCACTTCACCGGCATAAGCTTCAGCAGTTTTTCTCCCCCATGGGTCGCGCGCCTGAAGATATTGCTTGAGGCTTAATTCTGTAGCAGCGTTCAGGTCTTCTTTCCCCTGTTCTCCCGCAAGAGGCGAGAGGATTTGTGCGACGCGGCGGGAAAGATCTTCTATCTCATCACCTGAAGCTACCTTCTGAGGCAGGCGGATCAGGACCTGCGTAGGATCATTAAAACTCTGAACACCGCTGTCGGCAAAACCGTTGTCCTTTAACTTCTTCCGGAGGCTGTCCAGTTCCACTGCATTCCGGAACTTAACATGAACCGCGGTGCCACCCGTGAAATCCACCCCGTAACGCAATCCCCTGGTGAAAATCATCACCAGACCGGCACCGATGATAATCAGCGAAGCCAGCATAGCAATCGTCCTGTACTTTAAGAAATCAATTTTTGTTTCTTTGAAAAAATCCATAGTCTCACTTCCTGCTGTTCATTAGTGCCAAAGCATTGAGGAATGAGAAATGTGGCTATTTGTCTCATGACTCATAACTCATTGCTCATGACTTCTTATATGCTGATTGCCTCTATTTTTTTCTTGCGGTTGAGTATCCACTCAAAGATGATGCGGGAAACAAAGATTGCGGTGAACATCGAGCAGGTGATCCCGACAATCAGTGTTACGGCAAATCCTTTTACCGGACCTGTTCCAAACCAGTAGAGAAAAATACCGGCGATAATGACGGTAAGGTTGGAATCGAAGATCGGCCAGAATGCTTTGGCAAATCCTGATTGAACGGCTGACCGCGGTGTTTTACCCAGCTTCAGATCTTCTTTAATGCGCTCGAATATGAGCACATTTGCATCGACTGACATGGCAATAGACAACGCAAGACCGGCAATTCCGGGGAGCGTAAGAGTTGCTTGAAAATAGTTCATCAATGCCATCGTAAAAAGAAGGTTGAGCGACATAGCGACAACGGCGTTGATTCCGCTCAATTTGTAATACGACATCATGAACAGAAAAATCAGGCCGGCGCCGATTAGGCAGGCCTGCGTGCCTTTTCGAATCGAATCAAGTCCTAGAAAGGGTCCAACCACCCGCTGTTCCAGGAACCGAAGTCCGGCCGGCAGTGCTCCGGATTGAAGCATGACTGCCAGATCATTTGATTCTTCAATCGTGAATTGGCCGGTGATGATTCCATCGGTGGTGATCTTATCTTGAATTGTCGGCGCCGACTGAACTCTGTTGTCCAGAACAATCGCCAGAGCCTTGCCTCGATTCTTTTCGGTAAAATCGCCGAACTTCCTGCCGGTATCCGAGTCCAACGTGAAGTTAACAGCCGGACGGCCATATTCATCAGTCGTGCGATTGGCCGCCTGCAGTTCCTCGCCTGAAACGATAGCGACCTTCTCTACGGCATAATAGTTTGTTACGGTCCTTCCGTCCGGACCCACTTCGGTCTGCGCCAACCCTTCGGTTCCTTCGGGGACAGTGCCCAACGCCTCCTGGGAGGGGGCCGGTCCCGCCGTCACCAGGCGCAGTTCCAGGCGTGCCGTGTTCTTGATGAGATCTTTTACCCGGTCGGTATCCTCCACACCAGGAAGCTGGATGATCATGCGGCTGCCGGTCAGACCCTGACGCTGAACAAGAGGCTCGGTAACGCCAAAACGGTTGACCCGTTCCCGGATAATTTGGATCGCAAGCTCCAGTACCTCTTCTGCCTTGGTGTTGATGACCGCCTGCCGTAAGGAGCAAAACGCCTCGCTTCCGGTAAAGGTGACGTCCCATTCAGCCCGATTGTCAATGATTTTCTTGAAATTCTCCTGTTTGCCGGCAGGAAGACCGCTTACTACAAATGTAGTATTGGTTCTGCGTATGATATTCTGGAATGTCACCTGTTTTTCCTGAAGCTCTTTCCGCAGACTTTCGATGAAGCGGTCGGTATAACCGGCCATGGCCTCATCCACTTTGACTTCCGCCAGCAGGTGAATGCCCCCTTTCAGATCCAGGCCAAGCCGGATTCTTTCTTCGGGCGGCCAGACTCCGTAGGCAGCGATCGCTGTCAGCGCAACCACCAGCAACATCTTCCAATGAATATTCTTCATAATTACAACCTCAATTTAACGCAGAGTCGCAGAGACACAGAGAAAAAGAATTAACTCTGCGCTCTCTGCGTCTTTGCGTCTCTGCGTTTATTTTTCTGCCTTTTTTTCTTCTTTCTCGTCCGCTGCCAGACCGGTGATTGCAGATTTATCCATGTCCACTACGACGTTGTTCGCAATCCGGATCTTCAGTGTTTTATCCTGAATGCCGGTGATCACACCGTGCATTCCGCTGGTCGTTACGACCTTATCCCCTGTCTTCAGGTTTTGCATCAGCTCGGCAAAAGCTTTTTGCTTTTTCTTCATTGGCGCTGCCACGAACAGCCAGTAAAAGAAGAAGATGAATACCAGCCAGGGAAGCATTGTTAGAATGAGAGCGGTTCCCCCTGCCGGAGGCGCCTCAGCTGCTAGGAATAACATTGTTTTAACTCCTCAAAAGTATCGTTGGCGATACTCTCTCTAATTCTTTCCATCAATCTCAAATAGAAATGCACGTTGTGATATGTATTCAGCATAGCGGAATTAATCTCGCCTGACATAAACAAATGGCGCAAGTACGCGCGCGAATAGTCGCGGCAAACATAGCATTCGCACTCGGGATCCAGCGGAGCCGGATCCTCGCGGTAACGGTTTTGTTTAATTACCACAGGCCCCCGGGACGTAAAAAGATAACCGTTTCTGGCGTTTCGGGTTGGAAGCACGCAATCAAAAAGATCAATTCCTTGCGAAACTGCGGAAACAATTTCCTCGGGAGTGCCTACTCCCATTAGATAATGAATACTTTCCTCCGGCAACTGTGCCAGAGACGCTTCGACCATTTCCGTTTTCAACGCTCTGCTTTCTCCCAGGCTCAATCCGCCCAGTGCGTAACCATCAAATCCGATTTGAACCAATGTCTTCGCGCTCTCCTCACGGAGCTTTCCGAACGTGCTGCCTTGCACAATCCCTAACAGCGACTGTCCGGAATTCAATTCAACCTTACGGCAACGTTCAGCCCACTGGTGCGTAATATCCAGCGAACCCTTTGCCTGCTCCTCCGTTACCGGATAGGGTGGACAATCATCCAGCACCATCAACAGGTCTGAGCCCAGGTCTTTTTGGACTGACATCGAAACCTCAGGAGTAAACTGATGCTCCGATCCATCCAAATGCGACTTAAAACGAACACCTTCATTCGATACCTTTCGAAGATCGCTCAAGCTGAAAATCTGATAGCCCCCACTGTCCGTTAAGATTGGGCCATTCCAATTCATAAAACGGTGAAGACCACCCAGCCGGCGGATCAAATCACTTCCGGGGCGTAAATATAAATGATACGTATTCGCCAGAACTACTGTTGTTCTTAGCTCCAGAAGTTGGCCTGTAATCAGGCCTTTCACTGCGGCTTTTGTGCCGACCGGCATGAAAGCTGGAGTGGAAAATTCGCCATTGGGGGTAACTG
>JBKKAT010000494.1:0-10130 GCA_046714535.1 Acidobacteriota bacterium
GAATGCATCAACATGGGAATTCGTGAATTCCTGATCTACGATGACACCTTCACCGTAGACAAGAAACGTGTTCATGCGATTTGTGACGAGATCCTGCGACGCAAATTGGATATCGGTTGGGATGTTCGCGCAAAGGTAAACACGATTGACGCGGATTTGCTAAAACACATGAAAGCCGCTCACTGCGAACGCATTCATTACGGTGTCGAAGCAGGAACAGATCGCATTATGAAAGTTCTCCGAAAGGGAATCACCACGGAAGAAACCCGAAAAGTATTCAAGATGACGAAAGAAGCCGGCATCGATACTCTTGCCTATTTCATGATCGGTTCTCCCAGCGAGACCCGCGATGAAATCAGACAAACGTTTGAGTTCATGCAGGCATTGGATCCCGATTACACCCACATCACAATCCTCACGCCATTTCCCGCAACCGAAATTTATTATCAGGGCTTGAGCAGCGGCTTGCTGAAAGAAGACTACTGGAAGAATTTTGCGTTGAATCCGAATCCGGAATTCAGACCGAAATTCTGGACGGAGATTTTAAGCGAACAGGAATTGCAGCAGTTGATTGTTGAGGCCTATCGCTCATTCTACGCCCGTCCTTCTTACATATTTAGGAAGATGGTCCAGCTGCGCAGTTTCGCCGAATTACGACGCAAGGTGAAAGCCGGATTCAAAATCCTCACCATGTCTCCAGCTCCTCTTTCCGCATAATTTTATCGCGCAACTTTGACGCACAGACGCGAGGACGCCAGACTCGTTGACGCATTTCATGCCGTGTGCTAGATTACTTGCTTTGCAAAGCAGATTCATGCGAGGAGAAGTGTGGAACAAAGCCTTACGCACGAGATTGCACTGCTCGTTCTACAACTCGCATTTGTTATTTTCATAGCCCGTATTTTCGGGGAGATCTTTGAAAGATTTCTGAAGCAGCCTGCGGTCTTAGGTGAGCTGGTTGCGGGAGTTGTGTTTGGCCCCTACTTGCTGGGGGCTTTGCTCGCTTTTCCCGGGATCGGCCCTTTGTTCCCTGCGCTCAATCCTCACTCGCTGGAAGCCCGGTCTCACATTCCGATTCCAATTTCGCTTTACGGAATCGCACAGATTGGTTCCATTCTACTTTTGTTCGTGTCGGGGCTGGAGACGAATCTTGCGAATTTCTTGCGGTTCGCCGGGAAGGCAACCGTTGTGGGTGGCGCCGGGATCCTGCTCCCTTTTTTCCTTGGCGCTGCAACAACCGTCTGGTTTGGTTTCGCTGAGAGTTTTTTGGATGGTCCCGCATTGTTCATGGGCGCCATTATGGCGGCAACTTCTGTGGGAATCACTGCGCGAGTCCTGAGTGATATCAAAAAACTCGATACCCCGGAAGGTATCACAATTCTTGGAGCTGCTGTGGTGGACGATGTCCTGGGGATTCTTGTGCTGGCAATTATTGTGAACCTGGCGCAATCCGGAACGCTGGACCTCGTTAGTGTTGGCTGGATCACTTTTAAAGCGATTGGAATTTGGATTGGCCTGTCTGCCTTCTTCATTCTTTTGGCCCCCGGGCTGGTGCGAGTCTGGTCCTTATTTCGAGGACCCGGATCCGCGCTCGTTCTTACGTTCTTTGCCTGTTTGATCGCTGCGGTTCTATGTGAGGTGGTTGGGTTGGCGATGATCATAGGAGCGTACAGTGTGGGTCTCGCGTTTTCTAATACGCCCATCGCGCATCAATTGATTGAGGATCTGCGTGGTGTTTATCATCTCTTGGTTCCAGTGTTTTTTGTTGCACTGGGAATGCTGGTTAACCTTAATGCAATAAGTTCAGCATTGGTTTTTGGACTTGTGATTTCGTTGTTTGCCATATTGGGAAAAGTAATCGGCTGTGGGATTGCAGGGCTGGGATGTGGCTTCAATCTCAGGGGAGCTTACCGCATTGGAGTCGGTATGGTGCCGCGTGGTGAAGTTGCCTTGATCATTGCCGGTTACGGTTTAACGCGCGGAGTGGTGAATCAGGATATGTTCGGAGTTGCAATTTTCATGACACTGGTTACGACAGTGCTCGCGCCGATTTTTTTGGTTCCGGCCTTCAGAAATCAAAAACCGGGTTTACGGACTGTTCATGCGAATTGAAATAAAGTGCGGATGAAATAATGGAAATTTTTCCTAACTGGACTTTTGTGCCGATCGTTTTTTTCTTGATCGTTCTTACTTTCATTTTGAACCGCACCTTCTTTCGTCCGTTGGGAAAGACGCTTGACGAAAGACACAGCAAAATTGGCGGCGCCCGCCGGGAAGCAGAAGAAATCAAGAAAGCCTCACAGGACAAGGCTTTGGAGTTTGAGCGCAGGCTTCGCGACGCCAGAAGGCAAGCAGATCAGCAAATTGCGCAGGTGAAAACAGCAGCGCTGGGAGAAAAAACTCAGGTGATTGCGCAGCAACGATCGGAAACAGAAAAAATGTTGCAGGAAGCAAGAACAGATCTTCGGGCTAAAACCGACGAAGCGCGACGTTCCCTGGAAGCGCAGGCACAATCCTTCGCCGCCCGCATTGCCTCACAAATCTTAAAAAGACCGGTTCAAGGAAGGGGATCCGTATGAGACGAATGATTCTCATTTTTATCCTTGTTTTTCTGACCGGAGGCGCGCTCTGGTGCGCAGAAGAGGCTGCTCACGGAGCGGAGGGCGAACACCATGAGACCATCTGGCAGACCATTGGTAAATGGGTAAATTTTGCGGCGCTTGTGGCCATCGTTGTCCTGTTTCTCCGGAAATCGATTCGTGTTCAGGACACATTCAAGGCACAGGCGGACGAAATCCGTAGTTCCATTGAAAGCGCGCGCGAAGCAAAGGATGAAGCGGAACGCCAGTTGCAAGCCATGGATCAGCGAATGCAGCAAATGAATGAAGAAGTCACGCGAATCAAAACGCAGGCGTTGCAGGATGCGGAAGAAGAAAAGAAAAGAATTCTGGACTCCGCGCAAAAAGAAGCGCAGAGAATCGTTGAAATGGCTCATCGCGAAGTGGACAACGAGGTCAGATTGGCGCGTAAACAGTTGCGCAAACACGTTGCCGATCTATCCGTGCAGCAAGGTAAGAAAATCATTGAACAGGAAATCAACGACGAAGATCAGCGCCGTCTGATCACAACCTACATTGAAGAGTTCGGAAAGTGAAAAGAGATATTTTAATCAGCACCGTTGCCCGGCGTTATGCGCGCGCAATGCTGGAAGTTTCCATCAAACAGCGCAACTTTTCTACAGTATTAGAAGAATTGGAAAATTTTGCGGGCTTGCTCGAATCCACTCCCAAGCTCCGGATACTATTCGCAAATCCGGCCATTTCTTCACAAGCCAAGCAACGCGTATTGAAAGAGCTGACCGCCAAAGCAGGATACCAGGAGCTCACCTTCAATTTTTTAAAGACGTTAATTCAGAGAGACCGTTTGAATTTTCTCGAGCAGGTGATTGTCTCGGCTGAGCAGCAATTTCTGGAGAAGCAGGGAATCATGGTTGTCGAAGTCATATCAGCACAGAGGTTATCGCAGGAAGAGTCGGCCCGGCTGTCAGAGAAGCTTCAGGGTTTTACCGGCAAGAAAGTGCAATTAGAAAATCGTGTAGATACTACTTTAATCGGTGGAGTGATCACGCGCATCGGCACCACTTTGTATGATGGCAGCGTGCAGGCGCAGCTGGAACAATTGAGAGCGAAGATTCAGGAGGCATAGATGGCAACAACCATTCGAGCGGAAGAAATTACATCCATTATTCAGCAGGAAATCGAAGGATATCAGACAGTCCTGGATGTAAAAGAAGTTGGAACAGTGTTGTCAGTGGGAGATGGAATTGCCCGGGTTCATGGTTTGGAAAAGGTCATGTACGGTGAGCTGATCGATTTCCCGCACAACGTAGTGGGGATCGCCATGAACCTTGAAGAAGACAACGTCGGGACTGTGCTGCTCGGTGAATTTGCCAAGATCAAAAGCGGAGATCAGGTCAAACGCACCAAGCGGATCATGTCGGTTCCGGTTGGTGAAGAGCTGATCGGACGAGTGGTGAACGCTATCGGTGAACCGCTGGATGGAAAAGGACCGATTGCTGCCACACAATTTTCTCCTGTCGAAAGGATGGCACCCGGAGTCATCGATCGTCAGCCGGTCAGCCAGCCTCTTCAAACAGGATTAAAGGCAATCGATTCCATGATCCCGATCGGGCGTGGTCAGCGCGAATTGATCATTGGCGACCGGCAGACCGGTAAGACTGCAGTAGCGCTCGATACAATCCTGAATCAAAAAGACAGCGAGGTCATCTGCATTTATGTCGCCATCGGGCAAAAGAATTCCACGATCGCACAGGTCGTAAAAATTTTGCAGGACAACGATGCAATGCGCTACAGCATAGTTGTCGCAGCACCGGCCAGCGAACCGGCTCCGATGCTTTACATCGCCCCGTATGCCGGTTGCACTATGGGTGAATTCTTCCGCGATGACGGGAGACATGCGCTCGTAATCTATGATGATCTTTCCAAACATGCCGCGGCTTACCGGGAGCTTTCGCTTGTATTAAGGCGGCCACCGGGACGGGAGGCTTACCCGGGAGATGTGTTTTATTTGCATTCCCGTTTGCTGGAAAGAGCTGCGAAAATGAACGATGAAAAGGGGGCCGGCTCATTAACAGCATTGCCGATTATTGAAACTCAGGCCGGTGACGTTTCAGCATACATTCCCACGAACGTAATTTCGATTACCGATGGCCAGATTTATCTGGAAGCGGATCTTTTTTATTCCGGTATCCGACCCGCGATCAACGCCGGCCTTTCCGTTTCCCGTGTGGGTGGCGCCGCTCAGATCAAAGCGATGCGACAGGTCGCAGGTATGTTGCGACTCGAACTCGCTCAGTACCGCGAACTGGCCGCTTTTGCGCAGTTCGGATCCGATCTCGATGCAGCAACACAACGGCAGTTGGCGCGAGGCCAGCGATTGACGGAAATCCTCAAGCAGCATCAATACGCACCGTTAACGACTGACAAACAAATCATGACTATCTTCGCCGCGACTTCCGGTTATCTGGATGATCTTCCGATTGATGCCGCCCGCAAATTTGAAGATGGCCTTCACCAATTCCTGGACAATCAGCGCCCACAGCTTGGAAAAATGCTCCTGCAAAAGGCGCAGATCGATGATGAGCTGAGGAAAGCGATCAACGAAGCGCTCAGCGACTACAAAGCGAGCTTCGTAGAAACGTACAAAAAGTAAAACGATGCCGGCACTTATTGATCTTCGCAGAAGAATTCGCAGCGTAAAGAGCACGCAGCAAATCACAAAAGCCATGAAAATGGTTTCCGCGGCGCGACTCCGCCGCTCGCAGGAAAGAATGATGGCTGCAAGACCCTTTGCAGCCAAAATGCTGGAAGTCCTGACAAGTCTTGCTACGCGCGCAAATCCCGAAAACCATCCACTGTTGAAAGTGAAAGGGGATCAAAACGTTGAACTGCTGGTGGTGACTGCCGATCGCGGATTGTGCGGTTCCTTTAATGCGAATCTGATCAAGGCAGCACTTCTATTCCTGGAAGAAAGACGCAACTTCAATCTCAGTCTTCATCTGGCCGGCAAAAAGGGCTACGAATTTTTCAAGAAACGCAAATACGTAATTTCAAACCAGTACCTGAATATTTTCCGGAATCCACAGTATCATCACGCGAAAGAGATCGCGCAAAAATCGATCCATTCTTATCTCGAAGGGAATCTGGATGCAATCTATATTATTTACAACGAATTCAAATCGATGCTTCAACAACGGGTTGTTGTGCAGCGATTACTCCCTCTGGAAAGATTGCCGGAAGCGACTGCGGAACAAACCCTGGATTATATTTATGAACCGGATGCCGCTGAGATTTTTGACAGACTCTTGCCGCTGCATCTGGAGATCCAGATCTATCGCGCATTGCTGGAGTCTGCGGCCGCAGAACATGCAGCTCGCATGACTGCTATGGAAGCTGCAACGAACAATGCGAAAGATATGATCGAAGCACTAACACTGAAAATGAATAAGATCCGCCAGGCTGCGATTACCAAAGAAATTATCGAAGTCGTAGGCGGAGCCGAAGCATTATCCTAGAGGTCAAAAATGGCAACACCCGATTTTGAATACCAGGGCATTGGAACTATCGTGCAGGTGATCGGACCTGTGATCGATGTGCAATTTGAGGATGGAGAGCTGCCGCTCATTTACAACGCAATCCGCGTTTTTGATGAAAGCACGAATAACGTACAGATCGATATTTTCACAGAAGTGGAGCAGCATCTGGGCGAGAATCGAGTGCGTGCCGTTTCGATGGAACCGACCGAAGGATTGATCCGCGGCATGAAAGTTTATGATACGGGCGCCCCGATCACCGTGCCGGTCGGACGCGCAACTCTCGGCCGCGTGATGAACGTAATCGGACAACCGGTGGATATGCTTGGTCCGATTGAAGCGAAGGCGCACTATCCCATTCACAGACTGGCTCCCACGGTTGATGAGCAAGACACCGGACTGAGCATGCTGGAAACCGGGATCAAAGTCATTGATTTACTGGAACCCTATTTGAAAGGTGGAAAAATCGGTTTGTTCGGCGGCGCCGGAGTAGGAAAAACTGTCATCATCATGGAGTTGATCAACAATATCGCGACCAAACATGGTGGTTTCTCCGTATTTGCGGGTGTGGGAGAAAGAACGCGTGAAGGAAATCAACTCTGGCTGGAGATGAAAGAGTCCGGTGTTATCGATAAGACAGCCTTGATTTACGGCCAGATGACAGAACCGCCCGGAGCGCGATTGCGGGTGGGTTTGACCGGCCTGACAGTCGCTGAATATTTCCGCGACGAGGAAGGTCAGGATGTTTTGTTCTTTATCGATAATATTTTCCGTTTTACCCAGGCCGGTTCGGAAGTTTCCGCATTGCTGGGCCGGATGCCTTCCGCTGTAGGCTATCAACCGACTCTGGCAACAGAGATGGGTGTTCTTCAGGAGCGCATTACTTCTACGAAAAAAGGTTCGATTACATCCGTGCAGGCGATTTATGTGCCGGCCGATGATTACACCGATCCTGCTCCTGCAACTGCATTCGCTCACCTGGATGCTACGACCAATCTTTCGCGCACGATTGCAGAACTTGGAATTTATCCGGCAGTCGATCCGCTCGCATCCACCTCCCGCATTCTGGATCCGCGTGTGTTGGGTGACGAACATTATGGAGTTGCACGCGGCGTTCAAGGCGTCTTGCAGAAATACAAAGATCTGCAAGATATCATTGCGATTCTTGGAATCGACGAACTCTCTGAAGAAGACAAACTCGTGGTTGCGCGCGCAAGAAAAATTCAGAAGTTTCTCTCCCAACCGTTCTTTGTTGCAGAACAATTTACAGGGACTCCTGGGAAATATGTGAAGCTGGAAGATACGATTCGCGGATTCAAAGAAGTGGTGGAAGGGAAGTACGATGAAATTCCGGAACAGGCATATTATATGAAAGGCGGAATCGAAGAAGTTCTGGAAGCCGCGGAAGTGATGAAAGGCGCATAATGGCGACTCTTCCTACTAAAATACGCCTGGAAATTGTCACACCGGAGCGTTTACTGCTTTCGGAAGAAGTGGATGAAGTTACGATTCCAGGTTCGGAAGGTTATTTGGGAATATTGCCGGGGCATCTTCCATTGCTGACAACTCTGGGTGTGGGCGTTCTCAGTTATCATCAGAGTGGTCGAAAATATAGCTTTGCTGTAAGCGGCGGATTTGCGGAAGTGCTTGGCGATCGCGTGATTGTTCTTGCCGAAACGGTTGAACGTCCGGAAGAAATCGATGTGCAGCGCGCACAGGAAGCTAAACAAAAGGCGGAACAATTACTCCATTCCAAGGAACAAATCGACGTAGAAGCCGCAATGGCTTCGCTGTTGAAGGCTACCACCCGCATTCAAGTCGCCGAAATGCGTTAACAGGGGAGCGCAGGCCTCCGGCCTGCATAGGGGATCGCGGACATCTTGTCCGCTCTTGAATCTTCACAATGATATAATTCACTCCACGTGATAATCGCGCACGGCTGACGTTCAAGACATGAGCCTGCAACCTGGTCAGCATTTAGGTCCTTACGAAATTGAAAAACTCCTTGGCCGCGGAGGAATGGGCGAAGTCTATCTTGCAAGAGACACACGACTGAACCGGCGCGTGGCAATCAAAGTTCTTTCTCCTGACATCTTGCCCGGTTCCGATCTGGTCGCTCGCTTTCGCCGAGAAGCCGGATTTGCCGCTGCTCTGAATCATCCCAACATTTGCACCATCCATGAAACCGGCGAACTGGAAGGGCAGACCTTTATCTGCATGGAATATGTGGAAGGAAACACTCTGCACGAACGGATCAAACAATCACGAATGGAATTGCCGCGGATTCTGGATATTGCCATTCAGATCGCGGACGCACTGGATGAAGCGCGCAAGAAAAATATTGTTCATCGCGACATCAAAAGCGTGAACATCTTGTTGTCGGGCCGCGATCGTGTGAAGATCCTGGATTTCGGTCTGGCAAAACAGTTACGCGATGCGGAACAGTGGAGCGAACAAGCCACGGAATCCCAATTAAGTCAGACAGGAGACGTTCGCGGCACGCCGGCATTCATGTCGCCCGAACAAGCGCTCGGGAAAAAGATCGACCACCGGAGTGACATTTTTTCCTTTGGAGTCGTGCTCTATCAGATGCTGACGGGTCGTTTGCCGTTTAACGGCAGTTCCACGACCGAGGTCGTAGATGCCATCTTACACAAGGCCCCCACGCCCGTTACGCGCTTTAACGATGACGTTCCGGAAACGCTTGTTCGCGTGCTGAACAAAATGCTCGAAAAAGATCCGGAAATGCGCTATCAGTCTGTGCATGAAGTGTGGGCGGATCTAAAGCGCATCAAAGGGGAAACCGGCGACGCGAGCACTTTCAATCGCAAAAAGGTGTTTCGTTCCGCTGGCATCGCTGCTTTGATTTTCATTGCCGCAGCGATTGGATTGTTCTATTTTCCGCGTAACGGAGTTAAGCCATCACCGTCACAACCTGCAATTGCCAGGCAAGATCAACTTTCACTTGCCGTACTGTTGTTTCGATACAAAGGAAGTGATGCCTCACGGAATTATCTTGGACTTTTGGTCACCGATGGTTTGATCGCAGGCTTGCAAACTGTGCCGGGGCTAGCGATCGCTCCTTACGCGAATGTGCGAGAGATTAAAGAATCCACCACCATTAAAGAGATCGCACGCGATCTGGGTGTTCGATGGATCATTAGAGGGGACGTCACGTTGAGTGGAGAGAACACAGAAGTTACAACGGAGGTTTATTCGGCTGACGGTTCACAGATCTCGAAGCAAACGTTTAGCGGCGCTCCGGTGGCAACTCTGGATCTGATTAAGAAGAATATTCTGCAGGCGCTGAACGTTGATAAATCAGCTACAAAAGAAACAGAGCAAGTTCGCACACCGAGCGTAGCAGCGTACAAGTTATATCTGGAAGCACGCAATCTGCAGGAAAGTTGGGACGTTGCAAATAATCGAGAGCAATCGGTGAAATTATATCGTGAGGCTCTGAAGTTCGATCCAGATTTTGCAGCCGCACGCGCGGGACTCGCTGTTGCATTGATCGATGAGTTCCACAAAACACACAATGGGTCGGCACTATCTTCGGCCAGCGAAGAGGCAAAACGCGCTTTGGCATCGGATCCGAATCTTCCGGAAGTTTTACTTGCGCACGGAATGGTTCAGCTGGAAAGTGGAAAATCTGTCGAAGCTCGTGTTGCTTTTCTAAAAGCGCTTGACCTAGCCCCAGGGGACGATGCAGCGTGTAGATATCTAGCTTCAATGTATTCTTCGCTTGGCAGAAGCAAGGAAGCAGAAGAGATGTACCATCAAGCTATCGCGCTTCGACCAGATTACTGGGTGAATCATTATGAACTGGGGACTTTTCTATGGCAGCTCATCGGAGATTTGAAATCAGCCCGTTTGCACATCGAGAAGGCGAACCAGCTAAATCCACACGGGTTTGCACCTTTAGTAATGTTAGGAAACATTCATTTAATTGAGGGAAATCTGAAAGACGCCGAGAATTACTTCCGTAAGGCTTTGGAGCGTTCCCCGAATCCTTACG
>JBKKAT010000495.1:0-7319 GCA_046714535.1 Acidobacteriota bacterium
TTGTCCACATCGGGACTCGGTGGAGGTTCAATTGTGGAAGAAATTTTCTCTTTGAGAATTATCCGCGATTCAATTTCTTTTCGAATCTCTTCAAAGGTAATTTTGCATCGGTTGAAAATCCGGCTGGTGATTCCATTTCCTTCGCGGATTAAACCCAGAAGAAGATGCTCGGTTTCGATCGTGCGGCTTCCTAGTTGCGTGGCTTCGTAACGAGCAAATTGAATGACCCTGATAGCCCTTTCTGTATAATGCTCAAACATGCTCACCCTTTTTATAAGTATAGAACGTTTTCAGGTTTCAAGCCTCACTTTTCACGACGTGAAGGCTTGCAACTTGAAAAGGTGAGCAGTGGACCAAAACTTCCACCCTCTGCTCAAAAAAATCGCCACTTGGCGCAATTCATTGTAACAAAACGAACTACGCAATGCAATGAAAAATGACTCCGGGTCTTTGCGGCTTGGCGTTAAGTTTTCTTGTGGAGTTTGCCTTCGTGGAGGACGTAGGTTTCATCGCAGACAGCCGCAAGAGCCGGATTGTGAGTTGCGATCACGAAAGCGAGTTCGCGTCGCCCATGCAGATCACGAAAGAGTTGGAATATGGAAGCGGCAGTATTTTCATCAAGATTCCCGGTGGGTTCGTCTGCAAGGATCAGGACTGGATCTTGAATCAAAGCGCGCGCAACAGCGACGCGCTGTTGTTCTCCTCCGGAAAGCTGTCCCGGCCGGTGGTCCATTCTATCGGACAGTCCCACTTCGGTGAGAATCTTTTTTGCACGCGTCGCGGCCGCCTTCCGGTCGTATTTGTTCAACAGATAAGGCATCATCGTATTTTCCAGTGTGTCAAACTCCGGCAGAAGGTGATGCATTTGAAAAACAAAGCCGACCTTCTGATTACGAAAATGTGCAAGTTGAACAGACGAATACTGTAGAATGTCCCGCCCTTCAAACAACACTTGACCGGAGTCTGGCCGGTCCAATCCACCGAGCAAATGCAACAGCGTACTCTTACCAACACCGGAAGCGCCCATGATTGCGATCATTTTTCCGGTAGAGATTTCAAAATCCAAACCGTTCAAAACATCGATTTGTTTTGAAGCAGATTGATAGGTTTTATGGACCTGCAAAGCATGCAACAAAACAGAATTCTTACTCATAACGCAACGCTTCCGTAGGATTGATGCGCGAGGCCCGCAAAGCCGGGTAGAGAGTGGAAACAAAACTGATTGCCACGGCAGTTACCGTGATCAGAAAAAAATCCACCGGCCGAACGCGAAAAGGCAAATAAGGAATGAAGTATACGTCCAAAGGCAATTGAATGACCCGATAATGGTCCATTACCCAGGAACCGGCAACTCCCAGCAAAGCTCCTACGAATGTCCCGGCCACACCAATCAAAATTCCCTGGATCATGAAAATGCGCATAATCTGGCGCGAAGTACACCCCATGGCCATAAGAATTGCAATGTCACTCGTCTTATCGAGCACCACCATGACAAGTGTTGAGATCACGTTGAAGGACGCAACCAGTACGATCAATCCTATTGTGATAAAGAGCATGATTTTTTCCAGCTTCATCGCAGAAAAGAGTGATTGATTCTGGCGAATCCAGTTGTTGACAACAAAACGGTTGCCCAGCGTTTTATGAAGCCGGTCCGCAATTTCTTCCGCGCGATAAATATCGTCGATTCGCGCTTCTACTAAACTGACAGCGCTGTCCAGCGAAAACAAACGCTGCGCGGTCTGCATCCCCACCAGCGCCCAGCTTGTGTCATATTCATACAGTCCGGAGTTGAATTCTCCCAGCACACGAAACTTTTTAAACTTCGGCATCATGCCTAAAGGAGAAAGCATGCTATCCGGCGATACAAGCGTGACCAGATCCCCCCGGTGCACGCGCAAGCTCGCAGCGAGATCGGCGCCCAGTATGATTCCATCCCTTTCCAGTCCGGGATCTTTTAGTTCGGCCAGTACTTTCGGATCGATCTTTGCTGCCAGCTCGGTGACTTTTCCTTCCTGACCCGGGTAAATTCCTTTCACGATGATTCCATTGGCCCCTCCGGAGCTGTAGATCATGACTTTTCCATAAACGACGGGAGATACGGACAGTACCGCGGGATCCGATGCTACTACCTTCATAGTATTATGATAATCGTGCAAACCTCTCGCATTTGCCGAGTAGACCATGATGTGAGCGCTGGCACCCAGGATTTTGGATTGGATGTCCTCCTGAAAGCCGGTCATCAAGGCAAGCGCAACAATCAAAGCCATCACTCCCAGAACAAATCCGAGAACAGCGATGAAAGAAACGACCGACAAAAAAGCCTGTTTCCGTCTGGCTTTCAGGTACCGTAAGGCTATCGAGAGTTCAAATCGCATTTCAGCTCTTTAACACAGAGGCACAGAGGCACAAAGATAAAATAATACCTTTTTCTTTTCTTCTCTGTGTCGCTGTGTCTCTGTGTTAAATTCTTTTTTCACGATTTGGGTTTCAAGAGGGGAAATAAGATGACATCGCGGATGGAAGGGGAATTCGTAAACAGCATGGTCAAACGATCGATACCGATTCCCTCTCCCCCGGTGGGAGGCATCCCATGTTCCAGCGCTGTCACGTAATCCTCATCCATAGCATGTGCCTCCTGATCGCCTGCGTGCAACGCTTGAAGCTGTTCGTCAAAGCGGTTACGCTGGTCGACAGGATCATTCAACTCGCTGTAGCCATTCGCGATTTCCATTCCTGCAAGATACAACTCAAACCGTTCCACCACCTCCGGATCATCCGGTTTTGATTTTGACAAGGGAGATAGTTCGCGCGGATGATCCATGATGAATACGGGACCATCCAACTGGGGCTCTACCAGCTCTTCAAAGAGTTCACCAATCAGTTTTCCCCGCGACATCTTTGCGCTGTCTTTGATCCTTTTTTCGAAAGCCAATTTTCGCAAATAGCCTTCATCGCGAAGTTGTGCTTCGGTCAAACCGCCCATTTCGATCAACGCCTGCCGCATCGGCAGTCTTTTCCAGGGTCTTGCGAGCGAAAGTGTTTTGCCGTTGTATTCCAGCTCCTCTTTTCCATGAACGTTTCTGGCAATCGTACAAATCAATTCTTCGGTAAGTTCCATCAGTGCCTGATAGTCATAATACGCAATATAAAATTCGAGCATCGTGAATTCTGGATTGTGCATCGTTGAAATGCCTTCATTCCTGAAGTTTCTGTTGATTTCATACACACGATCCAGGCCGCCCACCGTTAACCGTTTGAGGTACAGTTCCGGCGCAATCCGCATATAAAGATCCATGTCCAGCGCGTTGTGATGCGTCTTAAAGGGACGCGCCAGCGCGCCCCCCGCGATGACCTGCATCATCGGTGTTTCGACTTCAATAAAATTGTGAGTGTCAAAATACGTGCGCATCTCCGCGATGATTTTGCTCCTCACTTCAAAGATTCGACGCACTTCCGGATTGGCGATCAGATCCAAATAGCGTTGCCGGTAGCGAAGTTCGACGTCCTGCAAACCGTGCCATTTTTCGGGCAGAGGGCGCAGGGCTTTGGAAAGAAAATGGAGTTTCCCGGCTTTCAGGGTCAATTCACCGGTTTTGGTGCGAAACAATTCCCCTTCCGCCCCGATAAAATCGCCCAGATCGAGACAATCAAACATTGCAAACTGCTCACCCAATAGATCCTTCCTCAGATACACCTGTAGCCGCACCCCATCCTGCTGCAGACTCAAAAAGCCGGCTTTGCCGAAGCCTCGTAACGCCACAATCCGCCCGGTAACCGCTTCGCGCCGATGCTTGCTCTCCAGTTCCTCCGCAGGAACATCTTTACACTCGTTTACTATTTCTGTAATACTATGGGTGAAAACAAAACGCCGCGGATAGACATCGATCCCCATTTCGCGCAGCTTCTGCAGTTTCAGGCGTCGCTGTTCTATGTATTCTTCTTCAGTGCTCATATTCCTTAGTATCCAGTGGCCAGTGACTGGTGTCCAGTAAGAACCAGAGCCAGCAATCAGTGGTCACCAGCCACTGGTCACTAGTCACTTTTTTTAGAGTTTGATTTCGGGTATCGCGCGCAGGACGGATTGAATCGCCTCCAGGTGCTTCGGATTAAAACGTGAGGAATGCTGTTGAATCAAAGAAAGCGCTGAACCCACACTGGCGCTGTCCGCGGGGAACAAAATCAGGGCTTCCAACAACAAAATACTTGCGGTTGAAAATTCAGCCGGCGCGATTTCCCCTTTTATCTCCGGCCCTTCATCTCCGGGATCCACACCAAAGGCTTTTTTGAATTCCTCAAAAGCTTTTTCCGCTTTTTGCTCCTTATAGTAATGCGCGACACCGGTGTACATTCCACAAACGTAGTAACTGACCTGGCTTCCAAAAGAGACCTTATCATTATCCGTTGCCTCGGGATACTTTCGATGCGCATAGGTCATCGCGATCGCTTTCACATCATCGCCGGAAAAATCGTCATGGACATCGATCGGATCCTTGTAACCGATTTCCGGGAGAGTGGCTTCGGCCTCTTCCACGGAAATATTCAAGAAATCCAAAACGGCCTGGCGGTCAAAATGTACTAATGGCATAAGTGATCCTTGCCGGCAGGATGCCGGCGTTACAAATGGCTAAAAGGGATATTTACCTGCGTTGAGCATCACATCGGCGATTTCCTGGCGCAGCACAATCGTATTCAGCGGCTGAAACTTTAGAAAGCGCTTCAGCGCAGCCAGATTCGTTCGCAACACGTCTCCATCCGATATCGCAGCAAGTATTTCCTTTGCATGATTCTCCACGTTGCTCACCGCATCGTTGCAATAAATCTGAGTCATCTTTCTGTAGTCGCGTGCCTTTTCTTCCCCGTGGGAAGCGAGCAGCTTTTGGGTTCGCAAAAGTGCGCTTTCGGCAGCCCATGCAATCATCACAATGTCACTGATGTGGCAAAGGATTTCCTGGTGTTCTTCCAATTGCATCATATATTTTTGCACGGCCAAACCTGCCGTGAGCAACGCGATTTTCTTGATACTTTCCACAATTTTTTGTTCACGCGAAAAAAGCGTCTCCTCCTCTTGTTCCAGGGAAGGAAATCCGAGCAATTCATCCTGAAGTTTTTGCGCGGCAGGGAGCAAAGGCAATTGTCCTTTCATCGCGCGTTTCAACAACATCCCCGGAATCAACAACCGGTTGATTTCATTCGTTCCTTCAAAAATCCGGTTGATTCGGGAATCGCGATACGCCATCTCCGCGGGATACTCCTGACTGTAACCATAGCCGCCATAGATTTGGACCGATTCGTCAACGACATAATCCAGATATTCACTTGTTAAAACCTTGATCGTTGCGCATTCGATCGCGTATTCTTCCATTGCCTTTAAGGCTTCTTTTGGGTTTTCCAAATCGACCCGGGATAACGCCGCATCCAGCAAACCGGCGGTTCGATAGACCATGCTTTCTCCTGCGAATGTAAGCACAGCCATTTGCGCCAGTTTGTGTTTGATCGCGCCAAAACTTCCGATCGGACGCCCGAACTGATGACGCTCATTCGCGTACTTCACGGAATGATGAATGCAATTTTTCGCTCCCCCAACGCAAGCGGCGCCCAGCTTAAAACGCCCAATGTTCAGGATGTTGAACGCAATCTGATGCCCTTTTCCGATTTCCCCAAGCAAATTCTCAACCGGCACGCGCGCATCTTCCAGAATCAAAACGCGCGTAGAAGAACCGCGAATCCCCATTTTTTTTTCTTCAGCGCCTGTGGAAACTCCGGGAAAACCCTTTTCAATGATGAAACCGCTGAATTTATCGCCATCGATTTTCGCAAAGGTGATAAACACATCGGCAAAACCCGCATTCGTAATCCACATCTTCGTTCCATTCAAGATGTATTCTTTGCCATCAGGAGAAAGAACCGCAGTGGTTTTCGCGGCAAGAGCATCCGAACCTGAACCGGGCTCAGTCAATGCGTAAGAGGAAATCCACTCACCTGTAACGAACTTGGGCAAATACTTTTTCTTCTGTTCCTCATTTCCAAAATAAACGATGGGAAGAGTGCCGATCCCGGTATGGCCGCCGAACGAAACAGCAAACGACGCGTACTTCGTCATCTTCTCAACAACCAGCATCGCGGATGTTTTGTCGAGCCCCAGACCGCCATATTTTTCCGGGACTTCCACGCCGCAAAGGCCCAATTCACCGGCTTTGCGCAAAAGATCAACGGTGCACTGCAATTCTTTTTCTTCGATGCGCGGAACCAGCGGCAAGACTTCCTGATCCATAAAGTCTTCCACCGTCTGGGCAATCATTTGTTGTTCTTCCGAAAAATCTTCCGGCGCGAAGGTCTCTTGCGGCTGAATCGGCTCCAGCAAGAACCCTCCGCCCTTCTTGCCGAGTTTCAGTTCTTCCATTACAGTGCTCATGTCGATCCTCCGCTAAAAAGGCCATGAACTTAACACAGAGACACAGAGTAAAAGTTTAAGTTCTTATCTCTGTGTCTCTGTGCCTCTGTGTTAAGTTTGATCCTCGGCGCGATTATACTTCAAATACTCCTGCGGCTCCCATTCCGCCGCCGACGCACATCGTGACCATACCATAGCCGCCACCCCGGCGGTGCAACTCCTGAATGATGCTCACTGTTAACTTTGCGCCGGTGCAACCGAGAGGATGGCCCAGTGCTATCGCCCCACCATTCACATTGATCAATTCCAAATTCAATTCCGTTTCCCGAATCACCGCCAGGGACTGTGCGGCAAAAGCCTCGTTCAATTCGATCACCTTGAGGTCGTCCTTATTTAATCCGGCAATCTTCAAAGCTTTGGGAATCGCATGGACCGGTCCGATTCCAAAAAGTTCAGGGGGAACTCCAGCCGTGGCATAGGAGACGTAACGTGCCAGCGGTTTGAGTCCAAGCTCTTCCATTTTTTTTCGCGAAACCAGAATCACCGCGGCAGCGCCATCACTGGTTTGAGAAGAATTCCCTGCAGTGATCATTCCATCCGGGCGAAAGGCCGGCTTCAAGCCTGAAAGCGCTTGAATACTCGTGTCTTTGCGCGGACCCTCGTCAGTTTCAAACCGGAAATTTTTCTTAATCCGTTTTCCGTTCTGCAGATGAACCTCTTCCAGTTGCAAAGCCACGATCTCGTCTTGATATTTGCCTGATTCGATTGCGGCAAGCGCCTTCTGATGAGAACGCAACGAGAATTGATCCTGATCCTCGCGGCTGATGTTGTACTTGCGCGCAACCATTTCCGTTCCAAGCCCCATCGAAATGTACGCATTCGGATTTTCTTGAACAAGAACCGGATTGGGCATCACACGATGCCCTCC
>JBKKAT010000496.1:0-3169 GCA_046714535.1 Acidobacteriota bacterium
TTCTTTGCGTCTTCGCGTCTTTGCGTTAAATTCTCATGAGTCTTTCCACCGAGAAAAAGCTGCCGAAGAAGCCGACGACCATCCCGCCGGCGATCACCGCGATCACCATCTGCGTGGATAGGAAATGCAAAACGTCGACCGTAAAGAAAGGCGCATTCAACGAGCTGACTTTGGTCAGAATTCCAAGATAAAGTAAGTAAAGAGATACAACCGCTGCGATTCCTCCCAGCAGTCCTTGCAAAATTCCTTCTGTCAGAAATGGGCCTTTGATGAAAGCATTTGTGGCTCCCACAAGTCGCATGATCTCAATCTCATCTTTGCGCGAAAGCACCATCAGCTTGATCACGTTGCTGATGGAAAATGTCGCGGTGAACATCAGGATTCCACCGAAGAAAAGGCCGATAATCCTGACAAACCGGATAATAAATTGAATTCTGTCGATCCATTCCTGATCGTACTCCACATCCTCCACAAGTTTCTCCTTCCTGAGAAGCGCGACCAGTTCCTGGACCGCCGCTTTGTTTTGAAATTCTTTGCGGATGGTAATTTCGTAAGAAGAAGGAAATGGATTGGTGTCTAAGTCCGTTGTGAGCTGTTTCATTCCCGGATAGTAAGTTTGAAAGCGTCGCAACGCCTCCTCTTCGGTTATGAATTCATATTTCGCCACAACAGGGGAACTTTTAATGATCGATTCGAGGCGAAAGGCAGCGGCCCGGCTGGTCTCTTTGCTCAGAAATACATTAATCCGGACGCTTTCCGTCCATCTGCCGATCATATCATTCAGATTCTCCGCTGTTAGCACGAACAGGCCGAATGTAAACAGTGAAAAAACGATGATCGCCATGGAAATGAAGTTGTTCAGCCGGTTTGACCAGAGATTGCTGAAAGCTTCCGTCAAAAAATATCGAAGCACATAAAACAATCTCATATTTTCATATTTTTCATTTTTGGTTTTTCATTTTTAATTTTAAACTGAGACATCTTCCACCATCCGGCCATGGTCCAGAAGCAGGATTCGCCCTTTGATTCGATGAATCATTTCCTTATCATGCGTGGCTACTAATACGGTAGTGCCGCGGGCATTGATCCGCTTGAAGATTTGCATGATCTCCAGCGCAAGATCCGGATCCAGGTTTCCTGTCGGCTCATCCGCCAGCAGTAAGACAGGCTCATTGATCAAAGCCCGCGCGATGGCGACTCTTTGTTGTTCTCCTCCGGACAGCTGTAAAGGATACGAGTGCATCTTGTGCTGAAGGCCGACCATTTTTAGAATTTCATAAGCTCTACGTCTTTGGATTTTCACTGGAATTCCGATGACATGAAGTACGAAGGTTACATTTTCATAAACGGTCTTTCTTTTTAGCAGTTTGAAATCCTGAAAGACAAAGCCAATATTCCGGCGCAAGATGGGAATCTGGTGGTCCGGTATCGTCGCAAAATTTCGGCCGTTTACGATGATCTGTCCGCTGGTGGGCGTTTCTTCACGGATGAGCAGCCGCAGCAAAGTTGTTTTCCCGGCGCCACTTGCCCCCGTGACAAATGCGAACTGCCCTTTGGGCAGGTGGAGTGTGATGTCATTCAGCGCAATGTATTCACGATCATAACGCTTGGTGACGTGGAACATTTTTACCATTGTTTCTAGAGTTAGAAGTTAAGAGTTAAAAGTTAAGAGTTAAAAGTAGCTCCAGCCTTGCGACCTTTAACTTTTAACTTTTAACTTTTAACTTTTAACTTTTAATCTTTAACTCTTTCCTTTAATAACTTGCTGACCAATCCTGGATTGGCTTTTCCACCGCTGGCTTTCATAACGAGTCCTACAAGAACCCCTTGCAGTTTCGTCTCACCGTTTTTGAATCTGGTAACCAGATCGGAATTTTCCGCGAACACCTGATCAATAAATTGATTCACGGTGTCCAGATCCGATACCTGGCTCAATCCTTTTTCTGACACGATGATGTCCGGCATTTTTGCGGTTGCCCACATTTCCTGGAAAACTTCCCTGGCTTGCGTGCTACTGATTTTGTTTTCCCGCGTCAGACGGGTGAGTGCAGCTATATGTGCCGGGGTTACCGGCGATTCAAGGATAGAAGCGGACGTTCCCTTAATCTTTTCCAGCAAATCACGCAGGATCCAGTTTGCCGTTTGTTTCGGTTCACTTCCCAGTTGGACAGTTTGTTCAAAAAACTCAGCCAGCGCTTCCTCTTCCGTCAGAATGTTTGCTTCCCCTTTTGAAAGGGTATATTCGGCTTGAAATCTTTGACGCTTTGCTTCCGGTAATTCGGGAAGCGCCTGCCGGATCCGCTCCAATGTCTCAAAATCTATTTTCAGAGGCAGTAAATCAGGATCGGGAAAGTAGCGATAATCTTGAGCTTCTTCTTTCGAGCGCATCGGCTCGGTCCTATCCAGATCGGCATTGTAAAGACGTGTCTCCTGGATAATTTCGGCGCCCGATTGCAGTATTTTCTGCTGCCTTTCAAATTCATGATCGAGCGCTTTGGATACATTCTTAAATGAATTGAGATTCTTGATTTCTACTCTCGTTCCAAGCTCACCGGCGCCAGTTTCCCGCAGGGAAATATTCGCGTCGCAACGCAGATTTCCTTCCTCCATATTCGCTTCTGAAACTCCGCAAGATTGCAGAATTGCTTTCAGCTCTTTCAGATAAAGATATGCTTCTTCGGAGCTTCGTATGTCCGGTTCGCTGACGATTTCAATCAGCGGTACGCCCGCGCGGTTGAGGTCCACAAAGCTCGCATCCGATTGTTTTTCCACTCCTTCATGAAGGAGTTTTCCCGCATCCTCTTCCATATGAATTCGTCTGATGCGAATCTCCTTGACAGCGTCGTGGATGAATAATTTCAAGTGTCCTTCCACAGCGAGCGGCTGATCGAATTGCGAGATTTGATAGCCCTTGGGTAGATCGGGATAGAAGTAGTTTTTTCTTGCAAAAACAGAAACAGATGGAATACGGCAGCCCACGGCAAGAGATGCGCGCAGAGCCAGCTCAACGACTTTTTTGTTTAATACCGGAAGCGCCCCGGGCAAGCCCAGACAAATGGGGCACGTGTTTTCGTTCGGAGGGGCGCCGAAACGTGTGCTGCAACCGCAAAATATTTTGGTTTTGGTGTCGAGCTGCGCGTGCACCTCCAGCCCGATGACAGCCTCATAC
>JBKKAT010000497.1:0-11273 GCA_046714535.1 Acidobacteriota bacterium
CTCCCTCAACCTCCAAACGGCGAAGAATTTTGATGTGATATTTAACAATCAGACCCTGATGGATGAAGAGGCAATTCTTTCGAAACTCAGGGTAAAACCAGCTTTTCAATACCTGATTTATAAAGCAGAGCTACGTTTTTTCGGGAAGTATCCAGTCTGGGATATGTATGAGGTCCACAGCGCCTTACTGGAGAAGGATCTCCTGAATGAATATTTCATCTCATTACATATGGAAGAATTCCTGGATATCGATTACGTGGAGAACGTGGTGCAAGTCCTGGAGAAAAATCACATCGACATCTTGTTTGGAAACCTGAGCAGGACCGATTTGGATCCCATGACCATCGAACCCATCCTGGCTGCCCGAACAGCCGGGGAATTTGACAGTTATTTGCGTGACACCGGGGTGAAGGATTCGAACCACTGGGCTTACAACAAAAAATTACGGGGTTCTTTTAGCAGCTTAATTCTTTTGAAACACGATCCGAGGAATCTGTTTTACCTGAACTTCCGAAAAAGTCTTAAACCTACCAGGAAGGGATTCATAAGAATGAACAGACACGTGGAAGATGTCTATCTGATGAAAAAGGAATTTGCGAGGAAACATAACTGGTTTCTGGACGGGCACAATATGTATTTTGAAGACATACACATATGTGATCAGAAAGGAGTATGCGAGCTTGGAAAAGAGCTGAAGCACATCACGAAATTCCCAATTTATTTTAATCGCAGCAAGATCTACCACTTGAAACATGACCGCTTCTATTTTCATCTGTTGGATGATGAATTCACGTCGGGATTGCTGAATTACGAATCGGATGATCCGATCCTAAATACGGTGAAAAACGCAATCGTTCTTTACAGGAGTGGGCAACTCGATCTGAATCAGGCACTTCAGTACACGCGGAAAAATGCCGACCGTACGGGTTCGCAGAACCTGAACTACAAGTATCACATGATGTATTTGAAGCGAGGTTTGTAGTGCGGGCGCCCTCGCCCGCTAGCCTGGGGAGTACACAATTCATGCCCTGCGGGCGAGGGCGCCCGCACTACAGCGTTTCCGGAATAGCATGAATAAAAAAATAGTGATGGGCTCTTTCGGAATTCCCGGTTATGGTGGTGCAAGTTCCTCAGGCTATGAACTGTTTCGAAAAATGAAACAGGACGGAGTCGATGTTTCTTTTTTGAACCTGATCGAAGAGCCAGACGCGCATTATTTCAAGTATGTATATGGTGAGCAGTTCGGCAACCCGGGATCTCTGGATCCTGTCTACAATTGCATTTTGAATGAGTCTCGCGCGAATTCCCAGCCGGCATTAACGGAAACACTTCTGAAATTATCACCGGATTTGATGATCGGAGTCGGGCTCATTGCGGCGAGGGTTATGAAACGCGCTTTGCCACAAAAACGGCTGCTCTTCTTAACTTCGAATTGCAAGCGAGCGCAGGAGTTTGTTTTGCGTAAAGAGCGCAGGGACAGTATCGGACTGACAAAATTGCTTCAGGAGCCAGACCGCAGGTTCCATTTCTATGACATTTCGGAGAACGCGGCTGTGGAGATTTCCGACCTGATCATCACGCATTCCGATATGACCCTCTTCTTCTTTCAGAATCTATATCGCGCTCAAATTGGGAAAATTTATCCGGAAGTAATCTGGAAAGCCGAGTGGATGTTGGAAGGGGCGACCGCATACACCAGGCTGCAGAAACCCTTTGAGAGTAGAGACATCGATGTTTTGTTTGTGGCGAGTAAGTGGAACCGGCCGGAAAAGAATTACGAGTTCGTTCGTAGAATCGCAAAAGACTGTCGCGACTTGAACATTCATATTGCCGGGGAAGTGGTTCGAAAGGATCTTTCCGTTACGTATCATGGACTCGTTGCCGGAACGGAAGATTTGTTTTCACTCTTCGGAAGGGCAAAGACCGTTGTCAATCCATCCCGAATTGATGCCGCACCTGGCGTTTTGTTTCAGGCCGCTGTTATGGACTGCAATATCGTCGCTTCAAAAAATTGCGGCAATTGGAGAGTCTGCCATCAGGATCTTCTCGTGGACCCCTTTACCGCAGAAGACTTCACGAAAAAAATCCGTCGATCTCTAACCGCAACATTTGAGAACAATGTAGACTACTTTGTGAAAATGAACAGCTACTCGAAGTTGATGGATATTGTTCGGGTGTTCTAATGACTGCTCTCACAGTCTCCATGCCGGCTTACAACTCTGAAAAATATATCCGCGATTGTATAGAGAGCGTTCTGCGCCAAGAGGGAGTTGATTTTGAGTTAGTGGTTGTGGACGACGGTTCCGGCGACCGCACAGCCGAAATTGTTCAGTCTTTTCAAGACCCCCGCGTTCGATTACTTCGGAATGAAAAGAAAATGGGCATTGGTTATTGCCATAATGCCGTAATCCGCCAGAGTGAGTCTCGTTATATTGCGCATGTGGACTCCGATGATCTGGTGCTGCCTGGCGCATTTCAAAAAATGATCCAGAAACTCGAAAGCCAGCCCGATTTCGGCCAGGTTCATTGTCACTACTTCGATATTGATGCCGGCGGAAAACTGACCCAGGAATCGTTTCATGCCAGATGGAATTTATTTTTCTCAATTAGGACTCCTGACAGAAACTACAACAGGGATCTAATCATCCATGGCGCCATCATGAACCATTTGCGGACATACCGGCGGGAGGTATTTAACCGCGTGGGGCTCTTCGAAGAAACCTTGAAATACGGCGTAGATTATCAGATGGCCCTTCGGGTGGTCGACAAGTTCAGAATCGGGCTTGTTCCCGAGTTTTTGTATTGTCATCGCATTCACGGAAAAAATACCTCTCCCCTGCGACTTAGACCCATACGCAACTGGATCCATCGTGCCCTTATTTGCCTGGAACTGATCCAGAAACGGCAAATTCAATTCATCGGTTGGAGACAATACTTCCATTTGACGATCCTTGGGCTCTGTTATGTTCTGAGGATTCAAAATATACCGGCTCTGAGGAAAAGGTTGTCTCGAAAAGTTTTTCGTTTCCTTCAAGACGATGTGATATTTCCCGTTTCTGCTTTTGCATATGGATGGCTGGTGAAGCACATGTCCTGGTGGCCGATTGGCGCAGGGACTACGAAATTTGATGACCCTACCCGAAGAAAACGATTAGGTTATTTTGCCAGGTCATTTCCTGTGTTGAGTGAGACATTCATTCAGCGTGAAGTTTCCGCTCTCAGAGATGCAGGACTTTTGGTGGAAGTTTTCGCAGAACAGCACGGTGATCTGGAGAAATTTGATGAACAGGCGAAACTTCTTGTTCAAACCACTCATTACTTATTTCCTTTCAATGAAGAAATTCTGAAGCGAGACCAAAAGTATTTTTTCTTCAAAAATCCTTTGAAGTACCTCCGGCTGTTTCTTTATGTGCTTTTTCATCAATACGGCCCCTACAAGAGTTTTGAAGAAGACAAAATAGTTTTTCGTACCGCCGTTTATCTTGCCCGCCGATTGAAAGAAAAAAATGTCGATCATGTTCATGCACCCTGGGCCAATAAGACCGGCTTTATTGCGTTGATCGCTTCGAGACTCAGCAGTCTTTCATACAGTGTGCAGGCTCGCGCTTATGACATCAATAAGAAAGGCTCTACGCAGGCTTTGTTGCCGAATTGTGTGAATGCTCACGCTGTTATTACGAACAGCCGTTTTAACCAGACACACTTGAACTCGTTGTTGGCGAACGGCAATCGGGAGAAGATCGCTGTGATTTTTGAAGGGATTGAGCCGGCGCGGTTTATTCCCGCAATCAAACCGGAGCAACCTCAAAATAGAACGAGAATTTTGTGTGTTGCCAGATTGATGGACTGCAAAGGGCTTCACTATCTTCTGGAGACCTGCAGCATTTTGCGGGCAAGAGCCTTCGACTTCCAATGTGACATTATTGGAGGCTCAAACGAGCCGAAATACACGAATTATTACGTAAAGCTGAAGAAGCTGTACTATGACTTAAAGTTGGAACGGATCGTTCGATTTCATGGCGCTCAACCATTCGATTACGTGCTGGATGCCTACCGGCAAGCAGACCTGTTTGTACTTCCGTGCATCATCGGCGAAATGCAACACGATGTTGCGCCCCAGGTCTTAATTGAAGCAATGGCAATGAAACTGCCGGTCATCACAACTCCTATCGGAGCGATTCCTGAAATCGTTGAAGACGGTGTGAGTGGAATTCTGGTTCCACCCCAGGATGAACAAGCACTGGCGGAAGCAATCCTTAGACTTTCCGGAGACAGAGTTTTCAGAAGACAGCTCGCAGAAAATGCCAGAAAGAGAGTCGAGGATCAATTCGATATTTCCAGAAACATCGTTCACTTCGTCGAATTATTCAACATTTGTAAATTCCGAGTATTTACGAAATGAATTTAACCGAGGCTCGACCCCAGGTAACGGCGCTTCTCCTGACGATTGGTGAAACAACGTTTCAGGGAGTTCGGGATGCAGTCGAGAGACAAACGACACCTTTTGACGATGTTGTTGTCGTTGAAAATGTCAGTCCGTTTACCTCAGCATTCAATGAGGGAGTTTCCAGGATCAAGACCCCGTTCTTTGTTCAGTGCGATGCCGATATGGTGCTGGATTCGACATGCCTCGAAGTACTGCTATCCCATGTCGCACCGAAAACCGGCATGGTAGTTGGATATCTTCGAGATCCCTTGCAGGGAAGAGTGAGGGGCGTCAAGCTATTCAGAACACATTGCTGCAAGCTTTATCCACGTGTAAACAGGTCCGACCGCGAATTAGTTTTTCAGAACGAATTGCAACGCAACGGCTGGGTTATCGAGTATGTGGAAGAAAATGGAATCACCGTGGGCACCCACGAGCCGGATCTTCGCGATCTTGTTTATCATTTCGAGCGATTCAAATGCAAAGGGGCAAAGATCCATGCAAGAGGAGACTGGTATGATCTCGCATTTCGTCTGATGCAACTCACACGAACCGAACATCCGGAAGTCGCGCAAATGTCCGCAGCGGCGCTTATTTGCGGATGTCATGTGGTTATAAAAGAGGATTTTCTGACTGTCTTCACAGCCTCACCCGAATATCGTTTATGGCAGGAAAGATTTGATGTAGAAAAATCAGAGTCCGCACAGCCGTCTTACCCTTCTCTTTCGATTTTTAGTTTCTTTCCCGGATACAGGATGGGCGTGAGTCTGAGGAAGACATCCGGGAAGGTTCAGATGAATCGTCTGTTCACTGATTGCCTGCGCACAAATAAGATCTCGCGATGGGCGTATTTTCTGGGGATGTGTTCTGCCACTTTCAATCGGTCTGAAACCGTAAAAGAGAATGCTTTTACCAGGTTCGTCTGGTGGTTTCCGTTCCTGCTGTATCTTCAAAGAAGACTGACCTTTCACCATCGGCAACTAAGCGGCGCCTGAAATGTACACTGTACGCGGCAAAGACCTTCGAATTCTGTATGTAGTCAACATTCTCGCTGTGGGCGGATCCGAGATGTTTTTGTTGCGAAAGATTCAAAAATTGAGAGAAAGAGGGCATTACGTTGCCCTCGCTTACTGTGAAAAAAGAGGCGCGAATATTGATCTTTATCTGCAGCAATATTTACAAAACCAGCTCCTGTTTGATCTTTCCTATGATTACAAGTCCGTTGTGCCGCTCTTGAATGAACTTCGGGTCAACATTTTTCATACGGTTCAAGCGCACCCACGTTTTCTGTTTTTTGCCAAAAGAGCTAACTCCGGCCTGATTTGTGTATCAACCGTGACCGGAAATGTCTGGAGGGCAGACAGATGGTTCAATCACCGGAAATATACAGACGCTATCGTAACCAAGGCGTCCGCGTTCCTTGCAATCCTTCAAGATCGGCTGATCAGACCGCCTCATCGAATGCAAGTGATAGAGAACGGTATCGCTCTGGATAACGAGAGTTCACCGCAACTATCTCTTCCACCTGATATTCCACGAGATAAGAAGATCATTCTTCAGATTGCGCGGATGCATCCCGATAAGAACGTTGAAGACTCTTTGCTGATAGCAAAAAAGGTTTGTGAGAATCGTAGCGATTGCATCTTTTTTTATGCTGGAGCGAACTACGGAGAACTGCAAGGGCGCTATTTTCGGAATCTATGCAAACTGAAACAGAAACTACAGTTGAATGACCGTTATTTTTTTATAGGTGAAAGAAGTGATGTTGCCGGACTGTTATCCATGTCTAATTTCGTAATCAACACAACGAGAGTCCCTCAAGGAACACCGAATGCTCTTCTCGAAACACTTTCGGTGGGACGTCCGATCGTTGCACTTCGTTGTCCCGGAATATCCGATGTAGTTAAGCATCAAAAGACAGGGTACATTGCAGAAGGCATCGACGATGCAGTTCAAACGATCAAGACTCTGCTGGACAATCCTGATCTTTGTCTGGAGATGGGTAGAGCTGCCAGAGAATATGCGCGCCAGATGTTTGACATCAATCAATCGATCACAAAGTACGAGAACCTGTACCGGGAACTCCTGAGGTTGAGGCGTTTGTAAGGCCTGCGCAACCCAATTTCCTCTCTCTCAATCTTCCAATCGAAAATTTCAATCTGAAATCTAGGATCTGCAATCTTAAATTCGGTTGCTGCTAATCGATCGGAAGAAGTCGATGTACTTTGGGCCCATTCTTTGCGCATCCCATTGCTGAACGCGCTCGTAGGCCTTTCGCCCAATCGATGAGAGATCGTCTCTTTTCAAACAGGACAGAATCCTGGATCTGAGTTCATCGACGTTTCCCGGTTCCACCAGGAATCCGTCTACTGAATCCTGAATCATCTCAGCAAACCCCGTACCATAAGTGCCAACAACCGGGCGTTCTAAAACCATCGCCTCCAATCCTGCATTTGGAAAATTGTCGAACAAAGAGGGGAGGATCACCAGTGTTGAATAACGGAGAATCGGAAAGAGTCGTTCTTTTGGCATCGTGTCAAAGAAAAGCATCCTGTCGCTGTATATTTCATTTTCAGCCAGAATTCGATTCTTCCATCCACAATCACGGCCGATCCATATCATCTTGATGTCAGGTCTTGCCTCAAAAACTCCTGGCAGGGCTTGAGACAAAACGTGCACCCCTTTCAGTTTTTCGAGTCTTCCAAAAAATAGAAGATAGTCTCCGGAGATCTCTTTTTTTGCTTCCATTCCCAGCTTTCGCACCCAATCAACATGAATTGTGTTAGGAATCACCTGAATTTTTGACGCGGGGATATTCCACAGGCAAGAAATTGTTGATGCAAGGTGATTCGACGCAACGGTAATTGCAAGGCTACGCCTGGCCTGTAACTTTTCTGGAAAACTCAATAGTTTGCTGATCCAGGGCGATTGCTTTTCATTGTAACGGTCCACCAGGAAAGTAGGGGCATGGATTCGCGTAACAAGTTTTCGATGCAGGAACAAACTTACAATCAGGCCCTGGGCGAACAATTCTGGAGCAATGATAACATCCAGGTTGTGCCGGCGGTCGAGTCGATTGAGTTGACGATATGCATGATAGGAAAAAGCCAACCGTGAAAGAATCCGCCGCACAGGTCCGTTCCCGCCGCCCGGAACCATGTCTTTCCATTCCGATTTCAACAGCACCGGGTCGGAACAATCTTCAGTTCGGTTCCCCCTGCCAGTGACCAGATACGTTGTGTGGCCAAGCTCTCGTAAACACCGGTTCAGATGGAAGTAGTAAGAAGACAAACCGCCACAATTTTCATCCGCATAGTAAGACGCAGAGATCAAACAAATTCGGAGCGGACGTTTATTATCTTGCTCAGGCATTCAGCAGTTCAGCAAATGTTCAAGTAATGTCGAAATCCACACTAATATATATGACGTGCTGCATTCAGCCCAAGTGTATTATCGTAAAAACAATACAGGCAAAGAATATTCATGATCGTTTTCCGGATCGGCAGATTATTTTTCTTCCTGATTTTGCTTCTTGTTTCCTGCCGCGTCTTTGCCGGAGTCTACTATGTTTCCGTTACAGGGACTCCACAAAAAGGAGACGGCAGCATTCGCAATCCCTGGGCCAGTCTTACCGAAGCGATTCTTAGAATTCCGGACGACGGCAGCACGGTGTTTGTGCTGGATGGCACGTATGAAGGTGTTGTTGCTCTCAATCGCCGGTTTACTCACCCCACTACGTTCAAAGCTAGGAACGCCTACAGGGCGGTGCTTGTGAATTCCTCAACAACGATGCAAGTGATCACTATTTTCGGCGGAGCAAACATCACTCTTGAAGGTTTCGAAATCAAGCGGCCGGATTCCAGCGCGACAGGGACGCTGATGATGCAGGTTCAGACGGCCAAAAAAAAGCCTGCGCAGAATATCATCATCCGCAATAACATCATCCATGATAGTTTCAACAATGACCTTCTGAAGATTAATAATGTCTGCGATCATATCCTGGTGGAAGGGAATATTTTTTATAATCAGTCGGGCCCCGATGAGCATATCGATATCAATGCGGTGAGCTTCGTAACGGTCCAGGATAATATTTTCTTTAACGATTTTGCCGGCAGCAAACGCTCCAATCAAAAAAACACAGGTAGTTTTATGGTTATCAAGAACTCCAGTGGAAAGAAAGATACTCGCGATATTGTGGTTCGACGCAACGTATTCCTGAATTGGGAAGGATCTGCGGCCAAAAGTTTCGTCATGATAGGCGAAGACGGTAAAGACTATTTCGAAGCTGAAGATGTTCTGGTTGAGAATAACCTGATGCTGGGTAACTCTACAAACCGTATGCTTGCTCCTTTTAGCGTAAGCGGTGGAAAGAACATAACGTTCCGGAATAACACTGTGACCGGCAAATTTCGATCCCGCGCGATCGGGGCAAGCCTGAAGCAGGTCGGATTCAATCCAAAGAATCGCAACATCCGTTTTTACAACAACGTCTGGTCCAATTCCAGCGACACCACGACATTCCTGATCGATGGCGAAGCCTCGGAAACCAGGGATAGCTTGCTCCACAACAACCTCTACTACAATATTAATGACCCTGTCGCCGAAGATAAGAAAAGTCATCTGCTACGAATCAGCGATGATCAACGCGCAAGAATCGGTGATGCTTTGCTTCCCGATCCAAAAGGCCTAATATTGCCCCGCTGGAATCCGTTTACGTTCACATTTCTAAGCGGTAACTCGACGATCCGGGAAGAATTCGAGCGACTGGTGACGCTTTATGGCGTTCCCGGGCCGGGCAGTCCCGCATTTGATTCTGCTGACGCCACCAACGCTCCTGTAGATGACATTCTGGGACAGCGGCGATACAGTGCTCCCGATCTGGGAGCTTTCGAAACTGCAGGCGGTCAGCCTGTGATCTTGCATCCCACGAGTCTGCCGCGCGGATTTATCGAATCATCGTACAGTCAAACAATTTCGTCGTCCGGGAACAGACCGGTTGAGTTCCTTCTGGCTTCCGGCGTATTACCCGATGGTCTCAGCTTGAGCGCTTCGGGATCGCTTTCTGGAACGCCTTCTCGAAGCGGATTATTCAAATTCACAATTGTCGCTAAAGACGCAGACAATCGAATGACGGGGCGCGACTACTCGATCGAGATTTCAAGTTGCCGGATCCGGTTTATCGGTTTGCATGTGATTTTACAGTGTTCCTGACGAATATTTGATTCTGGAATTAGAAAAATTTAAGGGGTGGAGAATTCAAATTGATTTGCGATCTTTCAGCAGCATTATAATTCGCGACGTATATATATGAAGCAGTGGCATTGCGGGGAGAAGAAATCGCGATCGAAATCCTATTGCAAGAGAGATTACCAGAAAATATAAAAAAATCACTGCATAAAAAATATGGATTGCACGTACCGGACGCTTCTTCCAGCCTAGCCAGAGGGCGATCAAGGCACCCGCGTACAACAAAAATAGATGCAACAGCATAAAAATTTTAAAGAGGAAGAGGACTGAATGACGGACGACCCGCTGATCTACGAATTTTTTGGCACTTGGCCTCCCTAGATCTCCCAGCGGCTTGCGTTTGAGTCCGCCAAAAAGATAAATCATCTTATATCCTGCAGGTACAAATACCCTGACCGAGCGCCTGGCTTCCCTTTTCAGATAATAGGATGGATATTTCAACAAATATAGCGGGCCTTCCTTGATCCGGAAATGATCTATCTTTTCCAAGGACTTCTCGTCAGGTGAGCCGAATCTCTTCTTTTGCTCGTCATCGATACGTTTATACGCGTCTTCAAATGTAATTTTGTCCCTTGCCGCGATTATTTCCGCAGATTTCTTCAGAAAAAGATCTCCTTGAATCCGGCTAAAAGTGCCGTAACCAGTGAGTAGATAATTTCTGGTTTGCCATCCTCCGACGATGAGCAGAAATGGAAACAGAAAGTATGCCGGGGCACGCAAACTTCTCCATCCCTGATGATTCCGCAATCCAACGAGGAAGAATCCGATGAGAAGCGGAACGATTAAATAGTAGCCAACAGGACGAACCATCGTGGCCAGTGCGAGAAACAGCCCGGTAAGAAAGGCGAATTTTCCACTTTGTGTCGGTTGCAAGGCTGGAATTAGCATCGCGAGGAGGCAGAGTAGAAGAAAACTAAAGAGTGTCTCTGTCAACAGTTTCAAGCTGAACGCCAGGAAGCCCATGTCCAATAGAAACAACAGGGCGGCCAGCAATGCTGTTTTCTCGCCCCAAAGGGAAAGCGCGATCCAATACACAAGGGCAACAGAAACTGTGGAAATGACAATCTGAGCGAGAATTGCAATCGAAGGATCCACAAGAATCGTTCCGTATAGGACCGCAAGAAATATCGGATACCCCGGTGTCCGGTTCGTTTCCGGTTCTTGTGACCTTTCCGGAGATGGCGCATACATACCTGTTTTTAGAAGAGCCATCGCAATGTTTTGGTAACCCTTTGAATCCTTATCAAGAAAGCTTGTGCTGTCGGTCAAAAGTATGAACAGCCATAGCATCAGTTTCACCGCGAGTGAGATCGTGAGAATCCATAAGAAAATCTGGTGCTTTTTCAATTTTTGCTTCGATGCTTCCGTGAGGCTGGTTGTCGCCGATTTCTGCGCACCAATGATCATGAGTGGAACCGCGAATTCCTCAGACATTTTTGCGTTGTCACGGTTTTGGATTTCCAATGACGGCCGCTGGCGCAATCTTTCCCGGGAGATGCAAGTATTTCATCGTAAAACGAAACCACGGCTCCCGCTATGATCTTTATGTCGTACTCTACCTTCATTTGTTTCAATCTTACGGGATCGGGTGGCGGAAATT